>JAUXWL010000279.1 GCA_030680155.1 Anaerolineales bacterium | reverse complement strand
CCAGCCGTCGGCAATGCAATTCTGGATGCCATTGACATCAATGTCGATGAAATCCCCGTGACGCCGGAAAGAGTCTGGCAGGCGATCCACCGTCAGTAAACAGGAACAGCATAAGTCCAAAAAGGACGCGGGCATTTCATCGGCTCACGTCCTTTTGAAATTTTCCCTCTCGAGCTTCCAACCCGAGAGGGATATGGAATGCCTGCGGTCGCGAATTGCGCATTCCCCATCCGAACAAGCGCAATTTGTGACCGCGCTGGGTATAATCAGTAGATCACGAAAACCCCGCGTAGTGTGCGCTCTCTAGCGCAAAACTGGCGTTAGAGAACGCCAATTACGCGCTTTCGTGAAGTACTGATAATTAAAACACACCTCCACATGACCCGCACCGAAGCCCTCTATCTCGTCCCGTATTTTGCTTCCTTTCTAATTACTTTAACGATTCTGTTATTTGTATGGAAAAAGAATAAATCAGCAGGGGCATTTGCGTTCGGATGGTATGTGTTGGGACAGTTTTTGTGGGCCGCGGGGTTTATCTTTGAATTGATGAGTCCGCGATTGGCGGACAAAGTCTTTTGGGACGGCTTTCAATGGCTGAGCATTCAAATTTCCGTGATCGCCTTGCCTGTGTTTGCCGTTCATTTTTCGGAATATAAATTCCGTGAGCCGCGAAAAGGGTTTCTATTATCGCTGGTTGTCCCCGCCTTGTTTACCATCCTGCTGGTTACGGATGTCTTTCATCACTGGATATATCCCAACCCGCACCTGATTTCAAATTCCCCCTTCACTGAATTGCGGTACGACTTTACCCCCGTAATTTATGGATATTCCATTTACGCGTATGCCGTCATGCTTTGGGGAATATCCATTCTCTTTCGCCGCATCATCCGACCGCATGGTTTTTACCGCGCCCAGTTGGCTATCATCATCCTCGGCTGCCTGGCCCCAATAATCGGATCTGTCTTTCCGCTTTTCAACATCCAAATCGCATCCCAGAGGGACGCCACTCCGTTCGCCATCGCCATCGGAAGTGCGATCATCGCCTGGGGATTGCTCCGCTTTCGCATTTTTGAAGTAATGCCGATTGCGCGCGAAAAAGTTTTCGAAGCCATGATGGACCCGGTTGTCATCCTGGACAACCAGCACCAGGTGGTGGATATCAACCTGGCCATGCTGGCCTTGATGGGAGTGGATGCAAACGATGTGATCGGCAAACCTGCCAAGATGGTTTTCGATAATTTCCCAATTCCAATAAAAATGTATACACACGTTTCCTATGCCCGCGCCGAAACGAGTTTCAGCCTGCAAGGCAGGGATATCCATTATGAACTGACCGTATGGCCGCTCTATAACTCGAGCAAGCAGATGCTGGGACGCATTTACATCTCGCACGATATTACTGCCTTGAAAGAATTGGAGAACGAACTCCGCAAACTAAATGTGGAGTTGGAAGACCGTGTTCTCATGCGCACACGCGAACTGGCGGAAGCCTACGACACCACGCTGGAAGGCTTCGCCCGCGCCCTCGAATTGCGCGACAAGGAAACCGAGGGGCACTCACGCCGCGTGACGGAAAACACGTTGAAGATCGCTCAAAAGCTGGGTATTTCCAACAGCATCTTGGAAGACATCCGCAGCGGCGCCATTTTGCACGACATTGGCAAGATCAGCATCCCGGACGAGATCCTGCATAAACCGGGGAAATTAACCCCGGAAGAACGCATAATCATTCAGCAGCATCCTGAAACTGCCTATAAACTACTCTCGCCCATTCCATTCCTGAGCAAAGCCCTTGAGATACCCTACTGTCACCACGAAAAATGGGACGGTACAGGCTATCCACGCGGGCTCAAAGGGGAGGAAATTCCGCTCTCCGCCCGCATCTTTGCCGTGGCGGATGTTTGGGATGCGCTGAGCTATGACCGTCCCTACAACAAAGCCTGGTCCCGCGAGAAGATCATCACATACTTCCACGAACAATCGGGAAAACACTTCGAGCCCGCCATCATAAAATTGTTTTTAGCCATGGTGAAAAAAGGCGAGATATAATCAACCATATTGATTCGCGCTTATTTCAATCATTGGAGAAATCAAATTAAATGTCCGACCAAATTTATGTCGTAGGGCACATCAATCCCGACACCGACTCCATCGCATCTGCGATGGGCTACGCCTGGCTCCTGCGCGAACGCGACGGCGCAGATGCCATTGCGGCGCGCGCTGGCGCGCTCAATGTGCAGACAGCCTGGGTTTTGAAAACTGTCAACCTCGACCCGCCTGTATTGCTCACCGACGCATCTCCCCGCTTTGGCTCTGTCATGCGCAGGCTCGATACCATCCGTCCCGATTCGCAACTGGGCGCGGCATGGATCCTCGCCGGCAAAACGGGCGGCATTGCCCCCGTTGTCAGCGATGACGGGTTTCCGCAGGGCATCATCAACGGCTTGAGCCTGTTTAAATACTTCACCGATACGCTCGGCCCCCAACCGGGCAGCGCCACTGTCAAAGAGATGATGTTCGCGCCATGCAGGGATGCCATGGACATCACCGTCCCAAAATATTTCGCCAATGCCCACATCCGCGACACGCTCAACAGATTACTGCGCGACGAACACAACGATTACTGGATCGTGGACGAGAGCGGCGTATACATGGGCATCGCCCACCAGCGCGAAGTCCTCAACCCCCCGCGCCTCAAAGTCATCCTCGTGGATCACAACGAACCGCGACAAGCCATCGCCGCACTCGAAGAAGCCGAACTACTCGAAATCCTGGACCATCACCGCCTTGGCAACCCGCACACCCACCAACCCATCCGCTTCACGGTGGATATCGTCGGCTCGACTTCCACGCTGGTGACGGAATTAACAGCGGATGCGGGACTCTCGATGCCGCCGGCCCTGGCAGGCACGCTGCTTGCCGGACTGGTGTCTGATACCCTTATATTGACATCTCCTACGACCACACAGCGCGACCATGCCGCCGCCGAAAAACTGGCACGCTGGGCATTCGCAGGCGGAAGTCCGCTCAAGGGCGAGACGATTGAATCCTACGGCAAATCCGTGCTCAACGCCGGCGCAGGACTCTCCAACCGCGACCCGAAGGAATTAGTCAGCACCGACATCAAATCCTTTGAAGGCGGCGGATACAAATTCGCCGTATCCCAAGTCGAAGTGACCGACATCCTGCAACTGACTGAGCATCTCACGCCGCTCCAAAACTCTATTAACGACCTGCGCGAAAAACGCGGACTTGACTTCGTCATGCTGCTCGTCACCGATGTGGTGCGCGGCACCAGCCGCCTGCTGCTTTCCTCCGAAGCGCCCAGCATCCTCAACGACCTGCCTTACCCGCCGCTCCCCGATCACACCCGCGACGCGCAGGGCGTGGTTTCGAGAAAGAAACAATTATTACCTGCTGTTTTGGGGTTGCTGGAACGATAATTATTTAGGAAGGGCGCAGCAATGCTGCGCACCTATCATCAAAAAAAATATGACAAAAACCATTTACCAAGCTCTTGCTGAGATCGAAAAAAATAATGACTCTGCCGCCCTGTGCACAGTGACGAAGAGCGAAGGCTCCACGCCGCGGCATGTGGGCAGCAAGATGCTGGTGTACCCCGATGGCAAATTCATCGGCACCGTCGGCGGCGGGGACCTGGAACATCGCGTCCTCGACGAAGCCTGGATGGCGATCAGCGACGGCAAAGCTCGTCTATTGAATTACAACATGTCTGACCCCTCACGCGGCGATCCTGGCGTGTGCGGGGGGCAGGTGGAGGTGTTTGTGGAACCAATCCTTCCTCCCCCGCTGCTCGTCGTCATCGGCGCGGGGCATGTGGGCAAGGCAGTTGTCCATCTGGCAAAGTGGCTGGGATTCCGTGTGGTGGTCAACGATGACCGCGCGGAATTTTGCAACCCCGAAGCCACGCCAGGTGCGGATGCCTACTATCCCGTCGAGATGGGAAAATTGCTGGAACAACTTCCAGTGACGAAACAAACCTATCTGGTTGTAACCAGCCGAGGGTCCAGTGTGGATGCGCTGGGCTTGCCGAGTCTGCTTGAATCGCAGGCGGCGTACATCGGCGTGATCGGGTCCAAACGCAGATGGGCGACGACAGTCAAAGCCTTGAAGGCAAAAGGTGTGGCGGATGAGTTGATCGCGAAAGTCCACTCGCCGATGGGGTTGGAATTGCAGGCTGAAACGCCCGAGGAGATCGCCGTCAGCATTATGGCGGAGGTATTGATGCTGCGTGATAAGGGGTCAGGCAAGCCAATGAAGGGATGAAACGAATTCAGGCGGGGTTCGTAGAAGAATAGGATAAACGGTTCTTGACCAGCCTGTCAGTTGGACTATAATCAAACCGTTATTTTCAAAAGGAGAGAAAACCATGGCTAGAATTTTTGATGTCATTGAATATTCAAACGAGATGACCGATGAGATCGTCCACCGCTTTCCAGAGGAAGGCATTGGCGATTTCCGCGTCGGCTCACAAGTGATCGTGCGCGAAAGTCAGAGCGCGGTCTTCTTCCGCGACGGCAATGCGCTGGATGTGTTCAAACCCGGGCGGCACACAATCGCCACTGCGAACATCCCGATGCTGATCGATTTCATCGGCAAGGCGTTCAATGACCGCACCCCCTTCCCCGCGGAAGTGTACTTCGTCTCCCGCAAGGAATTTGCGAATAAAAAATGGGGCACGCCGCAGCCGATCATCGTCCGCAATCCGGGCATGGGTTTGGGCGTGGCATTGCTGCAAGGTTTTGGCTCGTACTCCTTCCAGGTGAAGGATCCACAGCAATTCGTGACCCAGATCGTCGGTGTTCAGCACACCTACCGCACATCTGACATCGAAGAGCGCCTGCGCACCATGCTGCTTTCCAAGCTTCAAGACGCGCTTGGTGAAACTGCCGCGAAGAATTCGGTCCCTGAAATGATCGGTCTGACCGAGGAACTCGGCGCAGCCGTCCGCGCGAAGGCACAGCCTGATTTCGAAGCCATCGGTCTGACGCTCAAGACTTTCTACATCGGCAACCTCAAGCCGAGCGAGAAATCTGCCCAGGAATTGCGCGACATGGGCATGCTCGATATGTCCACCTACACCCAACTGCAAGCCGCGGACGCCATGCGGGATGCCGCTCAGAACGAAGGCGGCGGAGCAGGTCTCACCGCTGGAATCGGCGCTGGCATGGGCATCGGCAACATCATGGGACAGGCATTGCAGGGCGGATACCAACAGTCCCAGCAAGGTCAATCTGGCGGAGGCGCGCAAGCCGCTGCCGGTATGCCCGATGTGATGACTCCCGCGGAAGCTGCTGCGATCTTGAAGGTCTCCGAAGAGGATGTGAAAGCCGCCATCGAAGCAGGTGACTTGAAAGCCAAGAAACTCGGCAGCGCCTACCGCATCAGTAAGGCGGCGTTGGAAGAGTTCTTGAAGGGATAGTTTTGGCGATTAGCGATTAGCTTTTGGCTTTTAGCGTTTAGCAAAAGAGACTTTCCATTGGAAAGTCTCTTTTTGATTAATATGGGATTCCTGTATTTACGGGAACACACCACTTCGTGTCCTTAGCTCCTGGCTCCATATAGCCAGTACCGCAAGATTTATCATGCCTGCCGGGGCGCAACATGAATGTTGCGGTACGATTATCTATTCCAATTCAGCGATTACAGCGGGGACGGCATTCAGGACATCACTTGCGAGGACAGAAGCAGTTGTGCCGAGGGCTTCGGCAGCGAGCAATCCCGCCTGCGCGTGGATGAATGCGCCTGCAACAGCGGCATCGTAAGCGCCCAAACCTTGTGCGCGGAGACCGACGATCAAGCCAGCCAGCACGTCCCCTGTGCCTGCGCGGGCAAGGGCGGGTGTGGCAACGGGGATGACCGTAGTACATCCATCAGGGGCGGCGATGACGGTGAATGCGCCTTTTAACACGACAACATGTCCCCATTCCTGCGCATACTTGCGGGCGATTTCCTCTCGGTTGGATTGGATTTCTTCTTTCGCTAAACCCGTCAACACAGACATTTCGCCCGGATGCGGAGTGAGCACAGCAGGCGCATGAAGTTTTTTATGCCAATCTTTAATCTGGGCAACATGCCGCAATCCATCTGCATCGACAACGAGGGGAATCTTGACAGATGGAATCAGGCTCTCTATAAATTTTTGCGTAGCATATTTATCACCAAGCCCAGGTCCAATCAAGATTGCAGTGGCGCGCGAGAGATTTTGTGTGACTTGCTCGGCAGCAGTTTCGGAAATGAATCCATGTTCGTGCCGAAGCAAAACCCACGTCGCTTCGGGGAGGTGGCCTGCGAGCGCGGCGTGCAGCGGCTCAGGCACAGCCAGCGTCACCAAGCCTGCGCCGATGCGGTAGGCAGCTTTCGCGGCCAGCAGCGCCGCGCCTGTGTACGAGGTGGAACCAGCCGCCACGAAGGCAGTACCAAACGTCCCTTTGTGCGAAGCGGGGGTACGCTCCGGCAGCAGCGCGGCGACCATGTCCCAATCCGCAACTTCAGCTTGAATTGCATTCCACGAATCCAAATTATCGGGCAAGCCAATATCCACCACGTCCAATTCGCCGATGAATTCAAAAGCGGGCAGGTGGAGCAGTCCGCGCTTGACCGCCGCCATCGTGATGGTGAAATCGGCGGGGATGGTTTCCTCGGCGGCCGCGCCCGTGTCGCAATCCACACCTGATGGGCAATCGACAGCGATGACGAAGGGCGGCAACTCCAGCTCGGACAGAATCAGGTTTGTCTGACGAAGGACGCGCGCCGCCTCTTCCTTAAGCGGAAGTTTGATTCCCGTCCCAAGCAGTCCATCCAGAAGGACATCGGCCTCATTTAGAAATTCGCGCAAAGTGTCGAATACATCATCTTCCGCCGCATGTGCCGCGTTACCGCCCGCTTCGAGATACTGAGCGACAAGTTCATCAAGTTTGCGGTTGACGAGATAGGCATGTGTGCGCCAACCCGCCTTTGCCAGCCATGTAAGCGCAACCAGCGCATCACCGCCATTGTTGCCCGGACCGACGATGGCAGTGACCTCATCCCAACTTGCCCTGAGTTTGTCAAAACGCTCCTGCCCAATGGTATGGACGATCTCGGCCAGTCCGTGCCCTGCATTTTGCATCATCTGTGCATAGGACACGCCCTTAGAGTCGGCTTCCTTTTCAATTTTGCGCATTTGGGTGGTGGTGACAAGTTTCATTTACTCATCAATTTTAACCCATCGCCGCCTGGCTGGGCAGCGCCACCGTTAAATGGGGTTACCTGCCGTGGACCATATCTTCCAATCCCATACAAAATTCTCGTTAAGGTTCTGAACTTTTAAATCCCCATACACCTATGGCTGCATTTTCTCGGCAACCGCCACACCCGTCAGATACGCCCCATGCACCGTGCCGGGGTATTTACGGGAGGTCGCCTCGCCCGCAAAATACAACACATCGTCCACGGGCGCAAAGAGCGCATCGTAATCGTCACCGCTGGCAAAGGGCGGGATGTGCGAATACGCGCCGAACGCGAACGGGTCTTTGCCCCAACGCGTCACCAGCATCCCTTCGGGTTCGGGGATACCGTCACCGAACATCACACGCAGCGTCTTCATTGCGCCCGCGCGGATCTCATCGTCTGAAAGGTCTTCGAGCGCAAATCCCTGCTCGCCGCCGTGGAACGCCATCAGCACTGGCTCGCCCGTGAACGGCACGAAACTCAACCAGTCACACCACTCGCCAAGCCGCCCGCCCATATAACTGATCGTCTCCACTTCCTCATCCC
>JAUXWL010000137.1 GCA_030680155.1 Anaerolineales bacterium | reverse complement strand
GCGAGATCGCGGGCTCTTTGTGACCGTAGTAGCGTGACCGCCATCCACGCGTGGAGTTGGGGTCGGCGCGGACGATGGAGAATTTGCCTTCCCCTTCCATCAACCCCACTTGGATTTTTATTTTGGAGTCGACCAGCTTGCCGGCCGAGTAATTTAGTAATGCTTCATATACAGGAGCATACCCCTTCGGGGCACTTAGCTCCTGCACTCCATATTCTCCGTCACTCAACAACCAATGCAGGGCATAGTGATGCGGTTCGTCCGCCATGAGGTCGTCAACCACCAGCCAGCGGTCGCCTGCGAGCGCCATGACCGTGCGTTTGTGGCGGACAGGTTTGTAACCGTCATGTTCGCCTTGCCAGAGATTCTCAGTGTGTTTGAGAACTTTGCCCTTCGCCCAGTTCGTCCACGTGAAGCGGCTGACCAGGGTCATTTGGTCTTTATCATCTACTGTCACAGTGTTATGCACGGAGGTGCGGGCGAGTCCGTTGCGCCAGATGCCTTCACCAGAGTAGAGGTAAGTCCCCGCGTCAATGGCGATGTTGTGACCGTTCATCCACAAATCCATGTGGAGTTGGTCCGCGTGCGAGGGGCGGGAGGTGAAGTCTGTGCAGCGCAGGATGGCGCGGCTGTGGGTGTTGCGGAGGATGTAGGTACCGCCCTCACCCCTAGCCCCTCTCCCAAAGGGAGAGGGGGATTCTGACTCCCCTCCCCCAAAGGGAAAGGGGGATTCTGACTCCCTTCCCCCAAAGGGAGAGAGGGATTCTGACTCCCTTCTCCCAGTGGGAGAAGGGTCGGGGATGAGGGTTTGCTCTCCACATAACCAAAAGACATCTTCATCCCAATCGCCAGGCTCGAACATCGGCTTGCCTGTGGTGATGACCGAACCAAGTTGCAACAGCGGACGGTAGTCGGTGAAGTCGCAGTTATTGAGGGGAAGAACTAATGCACCGTCGTTGGAGCCGTAGACGGGCATGTGTCCAGTGGCGGGGTCGATGAGGCGGGAGAGGTAGTGGATGGAGTTGGAGAGAGTAGAGATTAGATGATTAGAGAATGGAGGTTGGTTGAGTTTACCGAGTTGCACAGCGTAAAGATAAAGGTGAAGAATGAAGCGATGGTAGTTGAGGGAGTACATGGCGTAACTGCCATCGGGGAAGATTTGCTTTGCGGCTTCGTCTTCGAGGAGTTTTTTGCCGAGTGCGAAGTAGGTTTCGGCGGATTTCAGTTCGGGGAAGAGCAAGCCAACCATCCACAGACCGAAGGCTTCGCTGATGGTGTGATTGCTGCGGGTGGAGATGGCGTAGCCGATGTTGGCGTAGACGCGTTCAGCTTGGGCGGCGACGAGTTGGGTGAATTGGGCGGTGTGTTCGGGTGTAGTGGATGGGGAATGGATGAAGGCGTAGAAGCCGAAGGTCCATGCCATGAGGCGCAGGGCGATCTCTTGTCCGTCTTTCCAGTTGGCGCCAGTGTTGGGAGGGTTGTGTTCTGCCCAATCTTGAATTAATTGCCAGAAGGCTTGGGGGTATTTTTCGTCCCTGGTGGCGGCGTAGGCACGGACGAGGGTGTAGACGAAGGCGAAGCGGTTCGGTTCCCAGATGAATTTGATGTCAACATGTCTTTGCGAGGCAGGCTCTTGTTCTTCCTGCCGAAGCAATCCCCTGTTATGAGGAGACTGCTTCGGCGAAAACCAAGAGCGCCTCGCAGCGACATGATCATCGGAGATCTGGGACCAGTGTTTGGTATTGCTCAAGCCGCCGTCCCCGGCGGCGAGTTTGGTGTAATCATACGCCGCCGTCCCACGGGGATGCTTCGCTAAGGACGGCGTCGAAAGCGTGGATGGAATTTGATGCCAATTAGGAGGAAAGCCTATTTGATGATATTCGTGGGAGAAGTATTTGAGTTCGCCGTTGAGAAGTTTGTCCGCTTCC
>JAUXWL010000135.1 GCA_030680155.1 Anaerolineales bacterium | reverse complement strand
CGCAAAGACGCAACGCCGCAAGGCTTTTTTAGGATTGCCCCTGCGCCAGATGGTACTCTTGCCGATTCCGTCGGGGAAAGGTCAAAATCTTAGCGTCTTGGCGGCTTTGCGTTGAGATTGTTAGATTCAGATTTGGAATTGCTGAGTCCTACCGGAGCAATTTGTGACCGTGGGCATAATAAGTTATACTGCGCCGATGGATTCTAAAAGATGTTGACAGAGAAAAATTTTAATGGGAATGCCTGGATATTAGCCATCCGCCCGCGGACATTGCCTGCGGCTGCGGCAGGCGTGGTGATGGGCGGCGCACTCGCATGGCGGGATGGCTATCTGCGCCTCGATGCAATGCTGGCCTGCCTATGCGCCGCATTGCTCTTGCAAATCGGGAGCAACCTTGCCAATGACGTGTTCGATTTCGAGCGCGGCACTGATACGCCCGAACGCCTGGGACCGACACGCGTCACGCAGGCTGGGTTGCTCACGCCCGCGCAGGTCAAGTTTGGCATGTTGGTTGTGTTCGGTCTGGCGGCGGTGTTTGGGTTGTATCTCGCCTGGCTCGGCGGATTGCCCATCATCATCATTGGCATTGCCGCGATCATTTCTGCGATTGCCTACACAGGCGGGCCGTTCCCGCTTGGCTATTATGGACTTGGCGATATTTTTGTGTTTATCTTTTTCGGTCTCGCCTCGGTGGCGGGAACGTATTATGTGCAGGCGGGTATCGTCTCCCCTGCCGCGTGGTGGATGACGATCCCGCCGGGGATGATCATCACGGCAATTTTAGTGGTGAATAATTTGCGCGACCTTGAAAACGACCGCAAGGCAGGCAAGCATACCCTGGCGGTCATCTTTGGCGAGCGCGCGACCAAAATTCAATACGTGCTTTGCCTTGTGATCGCTTATCTGATGATGCCCGTTGCAGCATGGGCTGGTGTCGTCCCGTGGGCATCATTGCTGACATGGCTATCCTTGCCGATTGGCTATCAAGCCGCGCGGGTGACGTTGACTCAAAAGGGACGCCCTTTGAATGCCGCATTGGCTGGCACTGGGCAAACCGCATTGATATTCAGCATTTTATTTTGGATCGGCTTGTTGTTCAGCTAACAAACTTCCATGGGCACAAAATTCTCTCGAGCCAATCCACCGTGAAGTACAAGCCAAGCCCAAGCAGGGACATGGCGATCACACCTGCATACATGGCGGGATAATTCAAGAGCGTGCTTCCATTGTAATAAATATAATAGCCAAGTCCGCGTTGGGTGGCAAATAGTTCAGCAATATACAACACAGCTACCGCCGTCCCAACCGATTGGCGCAGCGCGGTTAAGATGGCAGGCAAACTCGCGGGGAGATATACAAAGCGGAACAAGGCGCGCCGGCCTGCCCCCAAACTCCGCAGGCTTTGGAACAGTTGCGGCGGCAATGCAGCGGCTTGGTCCCTGACCAAAACAACGATCTGAAAAAATAATATCAAGAAGATGATCGCGATCTTCGCCGCATCGCCAATTCCCAAAAACAATAGGATGACGGGGACAAAGACAACCTTTGGGATGGGGTACAGCAAATAAATTACCGGGGACGCAAATCGGTTCAGCCTTGCGGACCCGCCAATTGCCAGCCCGGCTGGAACAGCAGTCAACACTGACAGTAACGTCCCTGCCACCACGCGCCACAAACTGGCCAGGGCGTGCTCCCCAAGCAGTCCAGTTGTCAACTCGCTGAAAAAGGCTCGTGCCACAAGCAGGGGCGTTGGCAATATGGAGCGATTCACCAACATGGCCGCCGCCTGCCACAAGATGACAAGACCCAGCGCCGCAACCAGAACATCACGACGTTTCATTGCCGAGTTCCTTTCGCAGGGTTTTGCACATCTCAAGATATTCCGTTGTGTGGCGAAATTCAGCGCTTCCCGATTGTGCGTTTTCGAAAACTTTTGGCATGGTGTTCGGGGGTGCGCCGAGCAGGAGAATCTTTTTCCCCATCATGGCGGCTTCTTCAATGGTGTGTGTGACCATAATCAGCGTGATGCCTTGCTCGCGGCACAACTCCAGGGTGAGCGCTTGCAGGTCTTCGCGGATGACCGCATCGAGGGATGAGAAGGGTTCGTCCATCAGCAAAATATCAGGATGGAGGGCCAGGGTGCGGGCGATGGCAGTCCGCTGACGCTGTCCGCCGGAGATTTGGGAGGGATATTTGTCCGCGAGATGGGCGATGCCAAGACGCTCCAGCCAGGGCATGATGTCCATTGACGCCCGCCCCGTCTGCGGTGCATGCCTGCCATCGGGTCCATAAAAATTGTGGACGCGCAATCCCAGCTCGGCATTTTGCCTGACGGTGGACCACGGCAGCAAGCCATATTCCTGCAAGATCAATCCCGTACCCGGACGTGGGCGGTTAATCGCTTCGCCATCGATCAAAATCTCGCCACTGGTGGGTTTCAATAATCCCGCCAGCAGATAGAGCAGGCTGGTCTTGCCGCAACCCGATGAGCCGATGATCGCCCATGTCTCGCCGCGATTCAATGTCCAATTGAAGGCTTGGAAGATGGGCGCATGTCCTGAATAGTTGAAGGTGAGGGAGCGAATTTGAATCATGATAAAGAGAAAAGGGACAGCCGCCCTCAGGGTGGCTGTCCCTACATTATAACGGTATCAACTTCCAGTTAAGGAAGAAGCGAGGGGTTGACTGAGTCGGCGTAGGAGATGTCGATTGTCAAAATCCCTTTTTCCTTGAGCCAGTTCAGCGCGTCATTCCATTCGGCTTCGGTGGGTACGCCCGCGGAGGGGAACGGCGGCGTCTGGTAGGATTCGAGCAAGGGCGGCGGTACGAGGTTTTGTTCGCTCAATACATTTTTGTATTTTGAGGAATCGGCATTGAGCAGGGCTGTCGCTTCTTCGATGGCGGCCAGGAAACCTTTGACCGCTTCGGGGTTGGCGTCAATAACTTCCTTGCGGAAGGAGATGACGCTGAAGCCGTATTCGGGATGTGCGGAATCATCTGCGACGATTACGCCGCCCTGCGCCACGACCAACGACGCGAGCGGGTCGGGCATGACTCCAGCCTGCAACTCGCCTGAAGCCAGCAGGGACATGCGGTCAGGAATCTTCGGCACAGCAATGGTCTTGATCTCATCGGCAGTGAAGCCTTCGGCTTGCAAGAGTCGGTCGGTGACGTATTCGATGACCGTCCCTTGTGAGACGCCAATCTCAACACCCTTCAACTCTTCAACAGAAGTGATGCCGCTCTCGCCAGAGGCCAGGATAAAGAAATGTCCATAACCTTTGGCGGGGCGAAGCGCGTAACGTACCGCCTGCATTTGGATGGTCTCTTTGTTGAAGAGCATCACAGCCAGTGTTTCGTTGACCGTGCCATCCGCCTGACCTGCGGCGAGTAACTGGTCACGTTCGGGCGCGGACGCAACGGGGATGAATTCCACATTGACGCCATGTTTTTCAAACAACCCCTCCTGCTGAGCGATGTACATTGGGAGCGTGTCGATGATCGGCAGAACAGCGATCTTCAAGGTGGCAGTTCCTTTTGCGGGGGCTGGCGCGCAAGCCACAAGCAGAACGAGCAGTAGCGCTATTACTTTTTTCGTCATGAAAACAAACCTTTCAAGTATGGGATATGGTCGTGATTATGCCATACTATCATCAATATATCATTTCGGGCAGCGCCACACTTAAGCGGTGTGTATGCCAAGGTTGGCAGCCTCGAAAGTCAGGAGACTTTCGACTCCGTTCCTGACATGGTTTGCTTACACACCTTAAGCATAATCCTGCCTCGTTTCGAGAAAGCCATTTCCCCTATTTTCAAAAAGGTATAATACAGACCGCAGTCATGCAAAACTCAACGTTCATCTCACGTTCTTTTCACTACCTGCTTGCTGTTGGATTCATCGCCCTGGTCACGGTGGTTTTATTCACCCTGCGCGAAGCGCTCGACACAACCCTGGTGGCCCTTTTATATTTAATTCCACTCGGTCTGATCACCGCCTATTGGGGACTCGGGCCCGGCATCACGAGCGCGCTGGTGACCTTCCTTACATTTAATTATTTTTTTATCCAGCCGTATTACAACCTTGCGGTACACCGTCCAATCGACGTGATAATCCTTGTCATATTTTTGATCGTAGCAATCGTGATCAGCCAATTGGTTGGGCGCATGCAAGCCAGCCTTGCCGCGGCTACAGCCCGCGAACGCGAAGCCACCCAACTTTATGAACTCAGTACCGCGCTCGCAGGCTTGCAGGATGGGTATACCATTGCCGAAATTCTTGCAAAACAGGTACAGGATGTTTCACAGGGCGAAGCAGTTGAACTGAATATCTCAGGGACGCCGTCCTTTATCTTTCGCCTGCCTGAATCAAATCAACCGTCCCGCCCGCCTGAATGGATTGTTCCCATACAGGTGGCGCGTGGTGTTCTTGGCGAGATTCGGCTTTGGAGAGCGGCGCCAGCCCTAACGTCCAGTGAGAAGCGGTTGTTGCAGACCTTTGCCAGCCAGGGCGCATTGGCGCTTGAGCGGGCGCGGCTCGCGCAGGCGGAGTCTCGCGCGCATGTCCTTGAAGAGAGTGACAGGTTGAAGTCCGTGATCCTGTCGTCGGTTTCGCATGAGCTGCGGACACCGCTTTCCACCATCAAAGCTGCGGCTTCGAGTTTGAGAAGCAATGATGTCAGTTGGGATTCCGCTGCGCGTCCCGAATTAATCGCCGCCATCGATGATGAAGCCGATCATTTGAACATGCTGGTTGGAAACCTGCTCGATATGTCGCGCATCGAGTCGGGCGTACTTAAGCCAAAGCGCGAGTGGAATATTTTGTCCGAGATCGTCGGGAGCGTTCTGGCGCGCATGAAGCATCTGGTGGAGGAGCATCGCATAGAAGTGGATATACCTGAAAACCTGCCGCTCGTACCTGTGGATTATGTGCAGATGGAACAGGTTTTCACGAATCTGGTCAGCAACGGCGTGAAGTATGCGCCCGAGAAAACCGTGATCCGTGTGCGGGCCGTTGTGGAAGGCGAGCATATCCACGTGTCGGTCAGCAACCAGGGACCGCAAGTGCCGCAGGAACATCTGGAACGAATCTTCGACAAGTTTTTCCGCATCACTGCGGCGGACCAAGTCACAGGCACAGGGCTTGGTTTGTCGATATGCAAAGGAATTATCGAAGCGCACGGCGG
>JAUXWL010000131.1 GCA_030680155.1 Anaerolineales bacterium | reverse complement strand
GGGAAGGAGATGTGACCTGCTGGTCATGTGACCACAAGGTCACATTCTACGACGATTCGCCCCCGAGTCAAGGAAAAAATGTCACATTCGCCTCATTCCCCCGCCCGCGCCTGATTCTGTTTTCTGGAATTTTTCCTACGCTGAAACCGTTCTGACACCCCTTCGGGGTTATGCGTCCATCCTCTCTTTATTCTACAATCCTGTCATCCCTTCGGGATTGCCCACTATTCACCATCACCTGCTTCTTCCACCCTACCTTCTCCAACATCAAGGTCATCAACAATCCCGCCCGCCAAAATGCGACTGCGGCCATGCCATGCGCCAACACTGCGAAGAATGGCGGCGTTTCGTAGGTGTAATACGTCCAGCATTCGCGGGTTGTTCCCCACAACTCAAGGAAGTATCCCAACCCCGCGCCTGCGATGAAGGTCAACAAGGCGAAGCGATAATTTGTGGGTGTAACGATGAGCAGGACGCACAACAGGACGGAGAGAACGGTATAGGACTTGTCGAATGTCGGGGAAACGAAGACCAGCATCAGGGGTAGGAAAGAAGCGAAGGTCAGCCAGTAGAGAGCAGGGAATGGAGATTGGAGATTAGTCGTCTTGCGTTCGATAATCCAGTTTAAAAATCTCGTGATGCGGTCAATCGAAAGCGATGCGATGGGCCAAGCAGGGATGATCCAGAGCGGTGGTCGTTCGGCGGTGTAGTAATGCCAGAGTTCTGTTTGTGTGCCCCAGCTTTCGATGGCCAACCCGCCCCAGATGCCGACGAAAACGATCAGCACATCGGTTCTGAGATTGGCGCGCGCCACAATGGTGATGGACATGAAAAGAAAAACGCCGAGCAGCAGCCAATCCATGTACAGCCACCACGCGCCGTTCCAATCCACATAGGCGAGGTATTCTTCGGCGAGGGGCCACCAGATATATGCGATAAGAAAGATGGTGACGAAGAAACCGCCCAGAAGAATGGAAGAGTCGCGCGTCCAGATGGGCTTGTTGTGACGATCCATATCGCGCGCATTATAACGCCTCACAGAAATACGCACCTATTTTGCCGAAACACTCTCTTTACAGGAATTCGCGCCTTGCATTTTTGTAATGAGTCATCTACAATAAAACCGTCGTTCGGTAATGTCCAATGCAAGACCCACCACACTCAAGGAGAATGCAATGGCTCGACCTCTGAATATTTTCTTTAACTGTTTCATCGTTTTGGCAATGGCGCTTGCCTTGGCGCCCACACAGCCTGTCAGCGCCGCGACGCCGACAGAGCTATTTTTTTCCGAATATATAGAAGGTAGCAGTAACAATAAAGCTCTCGAAATCTACAACGGCACGGGAGCGCCCATCAATTTGGGCACGGGCGGTTATAACGTCCAGATGTTCTTCAACGGCTCCGCCACCGCAGGTCTGACCATTAATTTGACAGGCACTGTGGCAGACGGAGACGTTTTTGTTTTGGCACAATCCTCCGCCAATGCCACCATCCTCGCCCAGGCGGATCAAACCAGCGGGGCGGGCTGGTTCAACGGCGACGATGCAGTGGCGCTTCGCAAGGGCACCACGGTTCTGGATGTCGTCGGGCAGATCGGTTTTGATCCCGGCTCTGAATGGGGTTCGGGGCTTCAAAGTACAGCGGATAATACGCTCCGCCGCATGAGCGCCATTTGCGCCGGTGATACAGATGGCTCGGAGGTCTTCGACCCCTCTGCCGAATGGGACGGCTTTGCAACCGATACCTTTAGCGGATTGGGCAGTCACACTGCGAATTGCGATGACCCGCAGCCCACAGTGCTCAATGAAGTACTGGCCAGCACCACTGGCACGGACGTCGAATTCATCGAACTCTACGGCGAACCCGGCGCATCCCTGGCGGGCTTGAGCCTGATCTATGTGGAAAGCAACAACGGCGCCTCGCTTGGCGCCATCGATTTCCGTTATGACTTTGCGGGAACCGACGCCATTGGTGTCAATGGATTCTTCCTGCTTGGTACAACAACCAGCCTGCAATCTGTCTATGGTGTGACGCCGAATATCAACATCGTCACGAACAGCCTTGAAAACAGCAGCGCAACCGTGGCGTTGGTGGAAACCTCCAGCCTGAGTGGAACTACGGTCAGCGGAAGCGAGACCGTGCTGGACAGCGTCGGCATTACGGATGCAACCGCCAGCGCCTTCTTCTTTGGCGCCCCGGTAGTCGGACCTGATGGAAGTTTCTTCCCCGCCGGCGTCCGCCGCATCACAGATGGAGTGGATACCGACACCGCAGCCGACTGGGTGATCAGTGACTTTAATCTTGGTCCTGCCAATACACCCACGGCGGGCACATCCTCCGACCTTGCCCCCACCGTGACGGAAACAAATCCCGCCGCTGGTGCGACCAATGTGGCGGTGAGCAGTAACATCAGCGTAACATTCAGCGAAAGCGTGGATGTCGCCGCTGGTGCGATCAGCATTGAATGCCCAGTGGGCGTTCAGGTCGCCAGCAACAGCGCTGCCAATGACGTCACAAGTGTGGTCATCGACCCAGCCAGTGACCTGCCGGCGAACACCGTATGCGAGATCGCGATCAACACAAGTGGAGTGACCGACAATGACGGCACCCCCGATGCTTTGACCGGCACTACCAGTTTCAGCTTTACAACTGGCGCTGGCGCTGCGATCACACCGATCCACGTCATTCAGGGAAGCGGCAACACTGCTGCGGCTGGCACCTTCACAGTGGAAGCCATCGTCGTGGGCGATTACCAGACCCAGGGCGCAGGTCAGTTGCGCGGGTTCTTCATCCAGGAAGAGGATACGGATGCCGACGCTGATCCAGCCACATCGGAAGGTATCTTTGTCTTCTGTACCACCTGCCCGGTACCCGTAAGCGTGGGTGACAAAGTTCGTGTGACGGGCGCTTCCAGTGAGTTCTTCGGAATGAGCCAACTCACCGCTTCAACAGTGGCTGGTGTTACTGTGCTGAGTTCGGGCAACCCGCTTCCGACACCAGCCAGCGTTCAATTGCCGGTACCCGGCGTCCCGAATGGAAATCTCGCCGCAGCTACAGATGTCATCAACGCTTACTTCGAGGCGTTCGAAGGCATGTTGGTGACCTTCCCGGCTTCTTTATCCGTCAGTGAATATTTTGAACTGGCTCGTTATGGGCAGGTGATTCTCAGCGAAGGCGGACGTCCACATACGTTCACCGCGGTTAACACGCCCACCGCTGCCGGCTTAATCGACCACGAGATCGATCTGGCAAAACGCACGATCATTCTCGATGATACGGACAACCGCCAGAATCGTCCCGTGGATGTACCGAATACGGCGTACTATCACCCTGTCCCCGGACTGAGCATCAGCAATTACTTCCGTGGCGGTGACACGATTACCAACCTGACGGGCGTGCTGCATTGGTCATTTGCCGGTCAGTCTGGCACAGATGCCTGGCGCATCCGCCCGGTGACCGAGGCATTCAGCTACGCCTTTACTCCGGTCAACCTGCGCCCCGAGTTGCCCGATGTCGGCGGCGACTTGAAAGTTGCCAGCTTCAATGTCCTTAACTACTTCCTGTCCATTGATACAAGCAATACCTGCTCGCCAAGCCTGAATCAGGATTGCCGCGGCGCAGACAGCGAGCAGGAACTGGAACGCCAACGCACCAAACTGCTGGCAGCTCTCTCTGAGATCGATGCGGATGTATTCGGCTTCATGGAAATGGAAAACACCCCCGGAGTCGAGCCTCTGGCAGACATTGTGGCTGGCTTACCCGGCTATGCTTACATTGACACTGGCGTGATCGGCACGGATGCCATCCGTGTCGGCATCATTTACAAGACTGCCACTGTCCAGCCTGTTGGGAATTTTGCCATTCTCGACAGCAGCGTCGATCCGAACTTCATCGATACCCGCAACCGCCCCGCGCTGGCTCAGTCCTTCGAAGAAACAGCCACCGGCGCGCGCTTCACGGTGGTGGTCAACCACTTGAAGAGCAAAGGCTCAGGCTGCGGCGCTGGTGACGACGATACGACCACCGGTCAAGGCAACTGCAACGGGACTCGCACCCTCGCGGCGCAAGCTCTCGCAGACTGGCTCGCAACCGACCCGACCGGCAGCGGCGATGCAGATGTACTCATCATCGGTGACTTGAACTCCTACGCCAGGGAAGATCCGATCGTCGCTTTGCAGAACGCAGGCTACACCGATCTTGTCGCAGCCTTTGGCGGTCCCACTGCCTACGGCTATGTCTTCGACGGACAACTCGGCTACCTTGACCATGCCCTTTCCAACGCCAGCCTGACATCGCAGATCACAGGCGTGGCAGAATGGCACATCAACGCCGACGAAATTCCGCTCTTCGACTATAACGACGACCTACGCACTGCCGACGAAGCCGCCTTCGAAGAAGAATCCGATGTGCTCCCGCTTTACGAGCCGAACCAGTTCCGCACGTCTGACCATGACCCCGTCCTGATCGGCATGTGCCTGACTCCGATTGCCTCCGCCAGCGCCACACCGTCCGTCTTGTGGCCCGCCAACCACAAATATGTGGATGTGAACGCCACAGTCCTCACCTCAGGCAATACAGCTTCGATCACGCTGCTCTCGGTCACATCCAATGAACCCGACAACGGCGACGACGACGGCAATACCATAAACGACATTGTCATCGTGGACGACTTCAATTTCAAGCTGCGTGCCGAACGTTCGGGCCTGGGCGCTGGCCGCATTTACACCATCACCTATCTGGTAACCAATACCTGCGGCGCAACCACCATTGTCACAACAACTGTGACCGTACCACTCGACTTGGACAATTAATTTCTTTAACAAAAAGATGCCCGCCGAACGGCGGGCATCTTTTTGTTAAAGATTTACTACCGTACAAATCTGCAAAATCGAACCGCCAAGTGCGCCAAGGTCACCAAGAAAGCCTTAAAAAACTTGGCGTTCTTGGCATCTTGGCGGTAAAAAAACACGATGTACAGTAGCGAAGTTAAAAAACGAATCCAAGCCTTCAAAGTCTGATAAAATCCATGCCATGCTCTCAAGAGTGTACTCATGCGCCGTGGTGGGACTTGAAGGCGTGATCGTTGAAGTGGAAGTGGATTACACCAACGGTCTCCCCGGAGTGACCATCGTCGGCTTACCCGATGCGGCTGTTCAAGAAAGCCGCGAACGCGTGCAGACCGCTGTCAAGAATGCCGGCTTGCATTTTCCGCGTCATCGCATCGTCGTCAACCTCTCCCCCGCCGCCATTCGCAAGGAAGGTCCGGCATACGATCTGCCCATCGCGCTTGGCGTCATCGTCCTCGCGGGCTTTCTTCCGCACGAGGCCATCGAAGGCGCACTGGTCATCGGCGAACTTTCATTGGACGGCGTCGTCCGCCACACCCGCGGCGTTTTACCCATGGCCGCCGCCGCCCGCGCCAACGGATACAAGCGGATGTTCGTCCCTGAAATGGATGCGGGTGAAGCGGCTTTGATCCCCGACCTGGAAGTGTACCCCGTCAAAACGCTTGCGCATCTCTACGACCATTTAGCGGGTCGCCGTCTCATTGAGCCTTATCTACCCTCCAGCAGCGACATCCCCGACCCGCTCTTCACCCCCACCGACTTCGCCGAGATCAAAGGACAGGAACACGTCAAACGCGCCCTCGAAGTCGCGGCCTCTGGTGGACATAATTGTCTTCTTGTGGGAAGTCCCGGGGCCGGAAAAACATTGCTTGCCAGAGCCATGCCCGGCATCCTGCCTGAAATGTCCATCGAAGAATCACTGGATGTAACCCGCATCTATTCCGTCGCAGACCAACTCCCCGCAGGGACGCCGCTGCTCAAGCATCGTCCGTTTCGCGCGCCGCATCACACCATCAGCCATGCGGGTCTCGTTGGCGGCGGCAACATCCCCAAACCCGGCGAAATCTCCCTTGCTCATCGCGGCGTACTCTTCCTTGATGAATTTCCCGAATTCGGCACCCGCGTCCTCGAAGTGATGCGCCAGCCGATGGAAGACAAGATCGTCACCATCAGCCGCGCCAAAGGGTCACTTACATTTTCGGCAAACTTTCAATTGATTGCTGCTATGAATCCCTGCCAGTGCGGCTATTTTGGAGACCCTGTCAAACCCTGCACCTGTGCCCCTGCCATCGTTACCAAATATCAAAAACGAATCTCCGGTCCCATCCTCGACCGCATTGACATCCACATCGAAGTCCCGCGTGTGGACTATGAAAAACTCAGCGGAGACAGGTTGGGGGAAACATCCGAAACCATTCGCGCAAGAGTGCAAGCCGCGCGCGATATTCAAAACAAACGTTTCGGAATCCGAAGTCTCCCGACTTCGGCGCAAAGTCAGGAGACTTTGCAATCCGTCATCTGCAACGCGGACATGCGCATCGGCGAGGTCAGGCAATTTTGCCAGTTACAGGCTGAAGGTCAGGGTTTGATGCGGGCGGCCATGAGTCAACTCAATTTGTCGGCGCGCGCCTATCATCGTATCCTGAAGTTGTCGCGCACCATCGCGGATCTGGCTGGCAGCGAAGAAATCCAGTCCGCACATCTGGCGGAGGCGCTGCAATACCGCCCGAAGTTGATGATCGGATGATTGCTAAAGTTTCCTGCCTTGCAAATATGCCCTCAAGCGCATCAGGGACTTTCGCATCATCTCATTCGTCTGTTTGACCAACAGCGTCCACCTCTCGCTGCGTTCGGGCATCCGCGTCAGCCCGCGCTATCATCCGATCCGCGGCGTGCCATCCGACTTTTTGCGCAACCGCCTGCTGCTCTCGTTTGGCAAGGGCGCGCGCAACTGGGTCGGTGAACGCTTCGGCGACCTCTCCAGCGGACGCATCCACCTGAGGGACTTCTTCCTCGGCTGTATCCACGCGGACTTGCCCGATTTATTCCTGATCGGGTTTGCGCGACCGATCATCGGCAACATCCCGTCCATCAGCGAAATGCAGGCGATGTACACCGTCGGAGCGCTGGCAGGGAAGTACAACCTCCCCGCAGATATGAAGCAAAAACAAGCAGAGATGTGGGAATCATTATGCGCGGAGTATCCCGCAATCAACACCGAGAACGTCTACCCGGTGGAACATTTCACCTATTGCGACATCCTCGCCCGCGAGATGGGCATCATGCCGACGCTTGCGAACCTCCGCTCGCTGAGGACGTGGTGGAAGATCCATCTCGCCCCGATCAGCACCTTCCACTACCTCGATGAGTACTTCGACGGAGGGGCGCTCGACCTCCAGAAGGTTTACATGCCCGCCGCGCTGGTCGCCTTTCTCGCTTTGATGCGCCTGCTGGGAGCGCCGTTTCGATGGATCAAGTCCCTGCGCGGAACGGGCGGATAAAATGCTTGATGTGTGGTTGAATATGCTATAATTTTTTCATTCTATTTCAATCTACGCTCATCTATAGACAGTTATGCGGCGGCGCTTTATCTCATTCCTCTATCTTTCTTCCCTTCCGCCGCATCAATCCTTAATTCGTTGGGCTGTTCCGTGCATAACAAAGGTACAAAAATCAGGGAAAGTTGTATATGGAAAATTTTTCGGTTGATGAATGTATTGCCTTAATTAAAAATGGTAAAAAGGCTGAAGCAAGGCAAATACTT
The DNA here is from genome assembly GCA_030680155.1 of Anaerolineales bacterium. Classification (GTDB taxonomy): domain Bacteria; phylum Chloroflexota; class Anaerolineae; order Anaerolineales; family Villigracilaceae; genus Villigracilis. The sequence goes on along the minus strand of JAUXWL010000131.1, from coordinate 5,059 downwards.
CAAAGTATTTTGCAATCAGATTTACACAACTTAAAGGGGTGGTATTGGTACGTTGAAACTTTCGATACCCCAGAGCAAAAAGTGAAGGCATTACGCTTGTGTCTTAGGTACAATCCAGACAATCAAAAAATTAAAGAGGCAATTCAAACTTTTGAGAAAAATTATCCACAACCTGTAAAAAGCATTTCTGTTGGCACGAAATCTACACCACACAATGTTCAGTCTACTAAAAACAAAAAGAATAAAAAAATCTTATGGATTGTCGGGTTTATTTTTGGCACAGGGGTTATAAGCATGATTTGCATTTTGACTATTGGCATTTTATTAAACAATCCATCGTCTTCAACAACCTCATCGCCGCAATCAACTATTGCACCTACTCTTGCGCCAACCCAAACTAACACACCTAAGCCATTTACAGGTAAATGGCAGGTATCTACAAGTAAATCGGAATTTGATAACTCAACGACAGTGGCATTATCTTTAGATGCAGAGAGTTTTATTGAAGGCTGGTTGACAACAACATTGCCAACTTTGGTATTGCGATGTAAAGAAAGAGAAATAGATGTTTATGTCAATGTAGGAACACAGTCTAACGTTGAATATGGTCGTTATAATAAAGCAACTGTTCGTGTGAGATTCGACCAAAATCAAGCATTTGAAACAATAACAAGTGAGTCAACAACTGGAGAAGCCTTATTTTTTCGAGACCCGCACCAAATGATTATTTCCATGTTAAGAAGTAATGAAATGGTCTTCGGATTTACTCCGTTTAATGCCAATCCAGCGGTTACAACATTCGATCTGCGTGGATTGGAAAATGTAATTGAACCATTAAAGCAGAGTTGCAATTGGAATGGTGCGTATCCAACAGTTCCCCCACTTCCAACAATACCACCGACTGCAACACCGTTACCATCTGGAAGTGCATTGAACATTTCCGGTATTGACAACAAGAAGTGGAAAATTGAAGTTGAAAAAATTGAAGTAGCTAAATCTGTCACCGCCTTTGGAAGCACAACCAATGCAGGCGGACAATTTGTTTTATTAATCCTAAGAGTAACCAATACAGGGAATAACCCTCAAGTATTTATAGGTTTTGGAAATATTCAAATCAAAAATGCAGCAGGAATAGCTTATGATGAAAAAATCTCTGTATCAAATCCAGCAGCCGATATGTATGGAATTCCATATAGTGGCATGATTCAACCTGGCAATACTGCACAAACATTAGTCGCTTTTGACCTGCCACTTGATAGTCCATTTTATATTCTTACATCAGGAAGTTTGGCAGACAATAATGGGCAAAGCATCAAATTAGAAATCCCATAAAGAGTGCGCATAAATATCGGAATGAATTATGGGTAATGCCAAGCAAAAAGAAACGCCAAGTTTTCTTTATCATTACACAAAGATAGAAAACCTTGCTCTGATTTTACAGAATAGAACCATCAGGTTTTCTTCTTTAAACACGGTAAATGATTTAACCGAAGGCGAAACATCCGATTATGGGTCGCTTGGTAATTTTGTCTTTGCCAGTTGTTGGACGGCAACATCCGAAGAGCATATCCCCATGTGGAACATGTACACGCCCAACATGGCAGGCGTCAGGATAAAGTTACCCGCAGATCCATTTCAACGATATGGGAAAAGTATTGTTCCAGTGGAAGAGGTTTTTAATCAAAAATATTATGTTGAACCGCTCTCATTTGATTTGCGTGAAATTATCTACACCAATGATAAATCGCTTCTAAAACCACAATTTGCAGAAATGAAGAATCCCAAAGAAGCAACTTTCAACCTGAATGCTATTGGAAAATACAAACCGAAAGTTTGGCAATTTGAAACAGAGCGGAGATATATACTTTGGATATTTCCTAAAAACATTTTTGACTTTGGCAATGAAAGTTACAATGACTCGAGGTTCGCGGAAGCGATTAAAAATTTTGGGAAAAAGCAAATCCCATTCGATCATTATTGTTTGAAAATCCGCGAAGAAGCATTTGAAAAAATGGAGATTATGTTGGGACCAAAACATTCTGATGGCGACATTGCAATCGTAAAGGCACTTATCAAGGCTTATAATCCAAAAGCCAAATTCAAGCCGAGCGAACTAACGGGAAAGATACGAAAGTGAAATCCTTAGAGACTGTTTTAAAAATGCCTTGATAGCCGCTTCAACCGCCGATTTTTAACCAAAGGTTGCAGAAAATTGGCAAAATTGCTCACTTTGCTCTATCCAACCAAGGCAAACGATTGCGAAAACCGACTTTTAAAACACTCTCTTAGGCAAGTAGTAAAATGGCAAGGTCTTTTAACGATAAAGAGTCTTCAAAGGTCAAAAGGCTTGCCACCTGTGAACAGCAGTGTCAAGTGTATGGGGTTGCCGCCACGCTTCGCAGTCAGGTAGTTTTCTGGTTGGGCGGCTTCGTTTCCATCCCAAGTGGATGTACAATGGAGGTTGTTCGCCCTGGTCGCGCAAGCGCGCAATATCGGCAAAATCCACACCTTTGGGGCGCTGAATCCACAAGTCCGCCCTGACTGGATTGAGTCCCGTTCAGGGTAAAGAATCGGGCGCTTGGACAACGGTCCGCTTTGCGCTTCTGTCCGAAAATATGGTTTTTCGACAGTCTCGTTGGCACGTTCCTTGCAGAATAAGTATACATTTATGGACGAGAGCGCATACAAACAATTCCTTGACCGTATCAAGTTTGAACAAGAAGAATTGCGGGAAGATTTAAAAGGTCTGCCAACCCATGAATTCAAGAGAATTGGGGATTTTGGCTGTGGTTGGGGGTTTGTTACTTGGTCTCTTGCACAAGAATTCCCTACTTCAGATTGTGTTGGCGTTGACAGATTTGATTTTGAAAAACCGCCGTATCTTTTTGAAATGGGATTTTCTCTCGAAAATATTCAAATTTGGTATAAGCAAAAGGAGATTGAAAAGCCTATCTCCTTTATACAGGGTGACATCATTATTGGTGAAAATTTACCTAATGGTCTTGACCTGATTTACTGCAAGCGAGTTATGTTTAACATTTTTGGCGACGAAAAGAAAAATGAACTTTCACACGCAATTAATCATATTTCGCAAGTCCTTAAACCTAATGGCTGGTTTTGTCTAATTGAAATTAATGAACCATATTTCAAAACCTCTCTTGAAGAACTTCTTATTCAAGTAAATTTTGAATTTATGCCCCCTCGTTGTTTATATCGCCCGTACAGAACACCTGAAAAAACTTATGAAAAATATCCCTATTTGATATATCAGTGCAAAAAGGTAAAGCAAGAATGAATGATATTCTGCAAGCCATAAACCGTAGAATGAAATATCCAATATTGGTTAAGTCCAATGAGCAAGAGATTGCTTATTTGAATGATATAAGCAGTAGCGGGGGTGATAAAACCGTTTTGGTATTTCCTAAAGTGGTTTTGAGTAGCACACAAAAGCAAAACATCCAATTGCAAGAAATGATTTTCAAGAACTGGAAAATTGCCGGTGTTTTTGACATAGGAAAAATTTTAGAACCAGAGGCCTCGATAGAGTTTTCAATGTTGCTGGTTCAAAAAACGCAACCAACCAAAATCAGGTTTGGAATTTTTAACGGCGTTGTAACTGGCACTCGGCGCAGAAAGCAATTTACAAGCGGTATCTTTATCAAAATGCCGCCTTTATCAGAAGGTTTTCAAAAATATACAAATTCAATTCAACAAATCCTAGAAACGGATGAAGCGCCTTTAAGCGGAAAAGATTTCATTTTTTATGAAGTTGACGAAAAAGAATTTAACCGCAGTCAACTAAACGCCCGATTCTATCGCCCAGACTTGGTAGAAAACGAAGCGAATATCCGTAATGAAAAATGGGTAAGATTAAATGAGATTGCACAAATTCTTACTCCTCGACCAATCAACCGGCCAACTAAAACATTAGCCGTAAAAGACTTTGAGTATCCCTTCCCAGAAACAATAGCAAAATCTGAAAATGGTACAGATTTAATCCTTAAGCAGGGCGATATTCTTATTTCGTCTGTTGATACAAGTAAATCATTCCTTATAACCACGACACCGCCTGATGAAATTAGGGCGTCAAGGAATTTATATGTAATTCGCCCACGTTCAGAATTAGTAACACCCGAATATCTTTTCCTTTATTTGAAAAGTGAAACGGCACAGAAATATGCCGCCCGTTACGAAAAAGGCTCTGTGTTTCGGCGAATTACTCTTGAAACACTGGTAAATTTCCCAGTTGTTATTCCTTCATTGCTTACCAAAAAACAATCTACCGAACTGTTTGAGAAATTATTTTTGCTAAAAAGTGATGACCCTATAGCAGAAATAAACAAGTTCTTATTTACTCCCCAAAAGTTACCTCAAAAAGCAATCCAAAATGAATTTATCACAGAAGTCATAGAGAGTTTACGAGAATCGAAAAAAGAACGTGTGGGTGAAATATTAAAGTCGGATTTTCAAGAAATAGAGCGATGTTTACGAGTTCAGGCTTATAAATCGTGCCTGATTCTTTGTGGGTCAATTTTGGAAGTTGTATTGCTAGACTGGCTATCTGAAATTGACAAAAAAGATTATTTTGAATCGAACGATAACATAAAACTTTACGCTGTTATAAAGAAGTTGTCAGAGCAATTAGGCGAAAGTACACAGAAGGCACAAAATGTAAGAGAAAAGAGAAATCTTGTTCATCCAAAGGAATTATTGAAAGCATCATCTGAAATTAATCGTGAAGTATGTCGCAAAGTGTTGAGCGACTTAAAAGACGTGCTTTGCCAACGTGGAATCTCTAAAACAGCATAGTTGTCCGTTATAATGCCAAAAACGGGCTGCCGATGAACAGTAGTGTCAAGGGTTGAGCGTCCTAAAACTTGCGTTTCTGCCCGAAAATATGGTTTTTCGACGGAGGTTATTCGCCCTGGTCGCGCAAGCGCGCAATATCGGCAAAATCCACACCTTTGGGGCTCTTATATCTTCGCGGAAGAGTTGAATTGGCAACAGAGAATAAGGATGAAGCCCATCAAACGCTTTCTAAAGCATTGGCTTTATCAGA
>JAUXWL010000125.1 GCA_030680155.1 Anaerolineales bacterium | reverse complement strand
TTTGATATACTGCAACAATGGTCATCGAATTCAAGGGAAAAATCTTCCACTGGCGCGGACCTGCCCCTTACCTTTTTGTCGCTGTTCCTGAGAAGCAGAGCCAGGAAATCAAGGCAGTGTCCAAACTGGTGACGTATGGCTGGGGGGTGATTCCCGCCCAGGTGCAAATTGGCAAGACCGAGTGGAAAACGTCCCTGTTCCCCAAAGATGGGCTTTACCTTGTGCCGATTAAAATGGTCGTCCAAAAGGCGGAGAAACTAAAAGAGGGCGATACTGTTGTAATTCAACTTGAACTTCGGCTGTAAAAAGGTTGCGGGCTGGCTTTTCCGCCACACTTTTATGCTACACTTGATTTGAAATGACCATTCAAAGCAGCGCCCAAATTGGAAATGTGATCCGCAATGCGTTTGTATTTAATGTCAAAAACTGGGTTGGTGACATGATGGGATCAGATTCTTTAATTACATCCATTCAAGGCTTTTTCGCATTACTGGAAAAGCGAAACATCGACTATGTGCTAGTCGGAGGAATTGCCATCCTTCATTATGTGGAGGGACGAAATACCGAAGATTTGGATCTGCTCATGGCAGTCTCTTCACTTGAGCAATTGCCCGAACTCAACATCATCGAGCAGGATATGTACTTTGTCCGCGCGAAATACAACGAATTGCAAATTGATATCCTGTTGACGAAAAATCCGCTGTTTAAAAAAGTCCATCGTGATCATTCGAAAGTGGAAAAATTCCTTGACCGAAACATCCCTTTGGCAACAGTGGAAGGTCTTTTGTTGCTGAAACTGTACGCCCTACCCTCCTTGTACCGACAAGGGAATTTCGCCAGAGTTGGCATTTATGAGAATGATATTGCCACCCTGCTCCATTATTACACGCCGAATGTGGATGCTTTGCTGAGTGAATTATCCAAGCACGTGGATGAAAAAGATTTAGCGGAGATCAAGAGTGTTTTATCTGATGTACAAAATCGGATCAAGAGATTTAAGCGTTAACTGAAAACCTCCCCTCACTCTTTAGAAATGCACAACCCCGAAACAATCGCCAATGAAAAAGAAGACCTCAAACAAGCCGTCCTGAATGCGCGCCCGTTCAAGCCGCTGTATGTCAAGTTCAAGGTCTTTTACGGCTGCAACCTGAAATGCGAAATGTGCAATCATTGGCGTGAGACGCGCGAGCCGCCTGTCACGCCTGAACGCTTGAAGGAAGTCATCAGCGAATTGGCAGAGATGGGGACTCAGAAGATTCACTTCTCAGGCGGCGAGCCGATGCTGCGTCCGCAGATTCCTGAGTTTGTGGAACTGGCATCCTCGCTTGGTATCAAAGTCACCATGACGACGAACGGAACACTCATCACCAAGGAAAAAGCCAAGCGGCTGGTGGAGGCGGGTCTGCGCGGAGTAAATGTTTCCATTGATTCGCCCACCCGCAAGATGCACGAGAAAATTCGCGGCGTGGAAGGCGCCTTCAAAGCCACCGCCAAAGCCGTGGGACTCTTTCGCCGCTACAAACACAAGGGCAAGTTGACCATCCGCATCAACACCGTGGTCAGCCGCACGAACTACGAAACGCTCGCCACACTCCCCGATCTCGCCCACGAACTCGGCGCAGACGGAATCAACCTGATCCCTGTGGATGAC
>JAUXWL010000121.1 GCA_030680155.1 Anaerolineales bacterium | reverse complement strand
AGCCGCAACGCCATTTCTGTCACACGGCGCGTATGGTCTTCCGTTTCACGGTCACGCAGATAGAGCGCGCGCAGCCAGCCATCAACGATTTTGTCCAAGTCGAACATCCCGCGCGTATTCGTCACATTGCGCACGAAGAGGATGTTGCGGTCATCTGAAAAAGGGATGAGGCAGGACTCGCACCAGACCCAGCCGTGCAACAGGGGCAGCGCGTAATCGAACAACGCCATCCTGTTTCCGCTTCGCAACTGACGCACAGCCTGCTCATATTTCTGCTTCGCATCCATAGGGACGACATCCTGGAACGATGTCCGCGTCTCTGGCGGAATGGAAAAGATCGGCTGCACGCCGTTGGCGTCCTTGTAATCCAATATCCTTCCGTTTTGATCCAGCACAAATAGAATGGCGTCAAATGCGGGGAACATGGAGGCCAATCTATTCAGGAGGTCTGGGTGTGAGTTGAGAAATGGGTAAGCCATGCAGGGTATGATTCTGCGGAATCTTAGCTCCGCCTTTCTCCCATCACTGCGCCAACTTCCAAGGCGCGGTTCATTTGGCGCGCGAGATCGGAGAGCGAATCTGCACGGATGGAGACCAGCAGGGTCTGCTCCTGATCGCTCAGTTTGAAGGTCTCGCCGAGATAGCCGTTTTGCAAGGCAGTTTGAGGATCGCGCAGGAGTATCTGGCAAAACTGGCGGCTGACGACCGCAGCGGCAAAGATGCGGCTGAGTCCGTCTGAATGGGACGGGGTTACTTTAAACTGAATTTTTGGCTGGTAGGTAAATGATGTAATCATATCGATTTCCTTGGTGCGAGTGTTGGGGGCATCGAAAATTCGTGGACAAAAACTGGGCGCGTCTTAAGGGCAGTCATACCGCGCCTTTCGCGTTAAAAGCCTTTTGGTATTCGAACGTATCACTCATGGCTTGACCACTGCCAAAAGCCAGAAGATACCGAGAGCGAGAAAAACGTCACCGAGACTAAATGCCACCTGGTATGGGAACCAATCCGGGGGCAGGAAGCGATCCGCCAGCCATTCGAAGCGGGTCTGCTCTGGGTGCAGGAGAATGTCCTTGAGTCCGAAGCGGCTCCCGGTGGAGATATTCATCAAAACACTCTGCGGGACAAGGCGGCTGGCTGTCTGCGGGCTGATGGGCATGAAGCCGCGGTTCGCTGCCATGACCGTGAAGTTGAGCGTTGCGCCGAGGAGCAGGAGGCTTACCCCGGGCTGTTTGCGATTCAGCCATACAAAGGCGATCAACAGCAATTGCGAAACGGTCAGGAGCAGGCCTGCCATTAAGTCTGAAACATGCTGGCGCAGGCTGGGCAGGTACAGGATGGCAAATTGCGGCAGAAACGCCGCAAACACCAGCCATGGATGCCCAAGATTCGGCGGTTGGTAGGGGCGGCGTTGGATGCGCGCCGCAGCCAGTCCAACCGTCAAACCCAGCACAATGGCAGACAGCAGGA
>JAUXWL010000119.1 GCA_030680155.1 Anaerolineales bacterium | reverse complement strand
AATGCGGGCTTTGGTCGTTTGGACTGGCTGGAAAACCTCGACCCCGTCAAAGATATTCAAGCGCAAATTGACGTCAATGTGATGGGCGTCATTCAAACCACGCGGCAAGTGTTGCCAATGATGATTCGGCAGAGAAGCGGGAGCATCATCAACATGTGTTCGATGGCGGGGCTGGTCGGCACGCCAACGTATACCATTTACGCCGCATCCAAACACGCCGTGCATGGATTCTCCGAAGCGTTGCGCCGCGAGGTCAAGCCCTGGGGCATTGACGTTTCCCTCATCTACCCCGGCGGTGTTGTGACCGAGTTCAGCCAACATGCAGGCATCAAACGCAAGACCAGCGCAACCACGCCGAAATTCATGTTGCTGACAGCGGAGCAGGTCGGGCAGGCGGTGGTAAAACTGGTGCGCCGTCCGCGCCGCATGTGGATCATCCCCTGGCTGTGGAGTGTGACTGCCTTTATGAATAAATTCATCCCCGGCTTTGTGGATTACACGACGATCACACGCTTCACGATCCCAGAGCGGGAGGAGGAATTGAAAGTAAAATAAAGCAGGTTTGCATCATCAATGGGGTGACTTTTCAAAATAAGTTTCTGTCCGAGAAATCGGAGTGCAGACTTCAGTCTGCGTTATCACTGCGGATTGAAGTCCGCGCTCCGTGTATTTTCGGATAGGTTCTACATACTATCGAATTGGAGAAATGAAGAATGGGTTTTCTTGAAAAACTGTTCGGACCCTCAGTGCCGAACATCACCGCAACCGAACTGAGCGACAAATTGAAGTTTGGCAAACACCCGCTGGTACTGGATGTGCGCCAGCCTGACGAATTCCGTCAGGGACATATTCGCGGCGCAAAGCTGCTGTCGTTGAATGAAATATATAAACGGATGGGGGAGCTTTCCAAGGGGCGTGAGATCGTCTGCATTTGCGCCACGGGTAATCGCAGTCGTTCCGCTTCAAAGATTCTGGCAAAGGAGGGCTTCACGGTTGCCAATGTGCAGGGTGGTATGCTGGCATGGCGGCGCGCCAAACTGCCCATTCAAAAGGGATAGAAAAGGGATAGCTACGCCGCGCGCAGGTCTTTTAAATTCAATTGGTAATTCACCCGCCCGTTGTATTCGTTCACTTCATACGTGAAGAGGATGTCCACGCGGGCGGGCATGTTTTTATGCCAGTCGCCAAGCCTGAACCCGATGGCGTCGTGCGCGAATCCCTTTTCATCTTCGAGTGACAATTTCAAATGTTTTGCATCCGCGCCGACGGTGCGCGAACTTTTGACTTTGACTTTGCGCGCCACAAATGACGCTTCGCGATTGCCGTATCCTGTGGGTTCAAGATAGCGCAGACATTTTTCGTACAAGTCCGGGCGCATCTCGACGAGGGACACTTCCGCATCTGCCGTAACGGTGGGCTTGAGTTCTTCGGCCGACAGTATTTCCTGCGCGATGGCTTTTAACCGCGAAACCAACGCGGACAAATTCTCATTACGGACGGTGAATCCCGCCGCCGCCGCATGACCTCCATGACGGACGAGCAAGTCTGCGCATTGGTCGAGCGCGTCGGTGATGTGGAATTCGGGGATGGAGCGGCATGAGCCGCGCGTCTCTTCTTCGCCTTTGGAGGCGACGATGGCGGGACGGTAGTATTTTTCCGTGAGACGGGATGCGGCCAGACCCACCACACCCGAATTGAAATTTTCATCGGCGGCAAAGAGCAAATAAGCATTGGGGTCTTCGCTCATTGCAATTTCTTCGGCGCGGGTTTGCATATCCCGTGTAATGCGCTGACGTTCACGGTTTTGCATGTCCAGTTGCTGCGCCAGTTCGCCTGCTTTGAAGACATCATTGGTGGTCAGCAATTCGAATGCCGCCAGCGCTTCCTTCAAACGTCCCGCCGCATTCAAGCGCGGACCCAACCCAAAGCCGATATTCCCCGCATTGACCTTCGCCAGATTCAAATCAGCGACTGCCGCCAGTGAGAAAAGTCCCTGCCGTGCGGTCTGCCGCATTTGGCGAAGTCCCTTGCGCACCAGCACGCGATTTTCTCCGACAAGCGGGGCGAGGTCTGCCACGGTTCCCAAAGCGACAAGGTCGAGTAACGAGTCAAGAATACCGAGGGATGTTTTTTTCTCGTTACTTGTTACTTCTCCCTTTTTACTCAGTAGCGCTTCCGCAATCTTATACGCAATTCCCACGCCAGCCAGGTCTTTATCGGGATACATGTCGCCGTGCTGTTTGGGGTTGATGACTGCCAGGGCGGGGGGCAGGTTTTCACCGTCAGGGTGGTGATGGTCGCTGATAATCAGATCCAGCCCGATGGTCTGCGCGTGAAGCGCTTCACTTGGCGAGCGGATGCCGCAGTCCACGGTGATGACCAGTTTTACGCCGTCCGCTTTCAATTCATCCAGTGCGTTCGTGTTGAGTCCGTACCCTTCTTCAAAGCGGTTGGGGATGTAGCCGCGTACATCCGCATTCAGGGTTCTCAACGCTTCCACGAGCAGGGCGGTGGCGGTGACGCCGTCCACATCGTAATCGCCGTAGATGGCGATGGGTTGATTGTGTGCGATTGCAAATTGAATGCGTTCCACCGTTGCGCGCATGCCCGTCATTTGAAAGGGATCATTGTTGAAGTTCGGTTTGCCGTTTAGGTAGGCGCGCGCATCTGCATCCGTGGCATAGCCGCGGTTGAAGAGGATCTGTCGCAGCAGCGGGGGGAATTTCTCAAGCGCAGAGTCAGCTTCCGGCGTGATCTGAGGCGGGACGATCCAACGTTTTTGATTGGGCGTATCGAGTGTCATGGGTTGGGAGTATAAACGTTCCAGCAGTCATGGGGAAGGGCGTTGTATAATACGTGCGCACGCAAACCATGTCAGGTGACTTGCTCCCTGCGCCGTCCCCGGCGCAGGTTTCCCTCGCAAAACGCCGCCGGGGACGGCGGCTTGAGCGACTGCCGCTGAGTATAAACGTTCCAGCAGTCATGGGGAAGGGCGTTGTATAATACCCACGGTCACGAATGGCGCTTTCTCCCTTCTGAAAAAGCGCAATTTGTGACCGCGCTGGGTATAATTCGGAAAAGGAACGAAAGATGAAAACACTTGCGCCCGATGAAAAAGTTGCCACCGTAATGGTGTATACGCATAATTTATTTGTGCGCGGTGAGATCGTAATTCAGGAGAACTTGCGCGCGAGCATCTGGCTGCGGACGCAAAGTATTTTGAACTATCTTCATCTATGGAAGCCAAACGTGCTTTTATTCGGCGGCTCACAGCCGCGTTCGTTCTCGTATGCTGAAATGTTCATCCCAACCAGTGATATGCTGGCTTATCATCTTGCCCCGCCCGCACAAGACCCGCCAGATTACGACCCGAGTGAATCAAATCGCGCCATGCAGAAGGTGGATATCCTGGCCGGATTTTTCGTGTTGCGCGGGAATATCCGTGTTTCGACGCACAGCGACTTGAACACCAATCTGGATGCTTCGCATTCAGGCTGGCTTTCGGTATATGATACGGATATCACCAATTTATATTTGACGCAATTCAACATGCATGTCCCGATGCTGATGGTTAACCCGGCTCGCGTCAGCTTTGGGGTTGCCTGATCCCCACCATGGATTTTTCTCTGACCACCCCGGCATTGCTCTTTCCAACCGTATCCCTTTTGTTGCTGGCGTACACCAATCGCTTTTTGACTCTCGCCACCATCATTCGTAATTTACATCCGCAGTACCAGCATGAGCACAGTGAAAACCTGCTCGGTCAGATTGCCAATTTGCGTTATCGCGTTTATTTGATCCGTAACACACAAATCTATGGCGTCTTGAGTTTGCTGTTCTGTGTTGTCAGTATGTTCGCTTTGTTCGCGGGTTGGGAGGCAGGCGGTAAGTGGAGTTTTGGCATCGCGCTGGTTTTGATGATCGTTTCACTGGCGATTTCCCTGCGTGAATTGCAGATCTCCGTTGGGGCGCTCGAACTGTTGTTGTCGGAACTGGAAGACGGCAAGGCGGAAAATAATTCGTGACAAATTGCAGCCTGCTTTGATGGGGCGATCTACTTTCGTTTTACATCCAGGATTGCTATTTTTGTGGAGTGGTTGAACGGCGCCGGGTCAGTGATGGGACTGCCAACCCGCTCGTGTCCAATGAAATCTTCAGGTATGGGGATCAGTTCGCGGATGCTGAGATAGCCGTCCTTGCATAGGTCTTCGAGGGTGCGCAAATAGTCGCTGCCGCTGAGGAAGATGGCGTTGTTGATGGCAATCAGGAGCCCGCCGTCATTGATCAACGGGCGGACTTTGTTGATGATTCGTTTGCTTTCATTTTCCAAGTCTACTTTGCCGTGTGAGGTGGTGGAGAAAAAGGGCGGGTCAATGATGACGCAATCGAAGGACTGCTTCATGCTTTTGAAACGGGCAATGACGGGGAAAAAATCCTGCGCGAGAAAATCCTGCTTGCGGATGGGGAGGCCATTCAGGGTGTATGAGTCCTTGGCGAGATTGAGGAATTGACGGCTGAGGTCGGTTTGCATCACGCGGGTCGCTCCGCCTGCAAGCGCTGCCACGCCGAGACTGCCCGTGTAAGCAAAGGTATTCAAGACGGTCTTTCCGCGCATATTTTCCAGAAGCCATTTGCGTAAGTTCTTCGTATCGAGATAGAAGCTGGCGTCGCGGTTCATGGTCAGGTCGAGGGCGTACCAGATGCCATGTTCGGTTATTTTTTTATCGGGCGTATCGCCAAAGAGCAGTTGTCCGCGTTTTTCTTCCTGTGTTGAACCATTGCGATACTTTACAATTCCTGCGCGCAGCCAGTTTAGGGTGGTGTGGGTGTGGGTTGCAATTTCCTGCATGAGGCCGGGGTTGGGCTGTTCGCCATAGTCGTGGATGACCAGTGTGCGCCCATAGACATCCAGCACAAGGTCGGGGCGGCCTTCGTAGAATCCGTTGAAGAGGCGGAAGGCAGCCTGATGGTCAGAGTCAGGTAACGGCTGGCGTGAGGTGAGGGCTTTGTCAAGCAGGGGCTTGATGCTTTCAAATGTCATGCGTTGATTGTACTTGATGAAAATGTCCCCCGTATTTTTTTGGCGTTAATTGCGAAATACCAATCGATGGGCGAGTTGGTCGAGTTGCTCCACGCTGAGCGGTTTTGAGAGGATGAGCAGGTTTTCGCTATCCACTTCTGCGTGGGTGAGTTCGGCGGCCTGGGTGGGTGTGGCGGTGACGATGAGCACCCAGGTCTCGGCGGTTTCGGTCTGTTTTCGCAAATGACGGAAAATCTCGATGCCTGAGCGTTTGGGCAGGTGCAGGTCAAGGATGATGAGGTTGGGTTTCAGCGGGCTGATTTCTTGAATGGCGCTTTCCCCATCATGGAAGGTTTCCACGCGCATGCCAATGCCGCGCAGGGTATCAGAGTAGATCTCGGCGAGAAATGGGTCGTCTTCCACGACGACTGCCAGGACGGTGTTGTTCATGAGGCTGGTTCCTTTTCTTCGACGAGCGGCAGGGTGATGGTGAAGGTTGTGCCCTGTCCGACTTTGCTTTCGACGGTGATGCTGCCGTTCATCAGGGTGATCAGTTGTTTGGTGATGGATAATCCCAGCCCATAGCCTTTGCGGATGATTTTGCTTGCTTCGGGTAATTGCTTGAACGATTCGAAAACCATGTGCATGGATTCGCGCGGGATGCCGGGACCGGTGTCTCTGACCTGCATTATCCATTCGGCGGGGGAGGATTTGTAGATCCTTACGGATACGCCGCCCGTTTCGGTGAATTTGATGGCGTTGCTGATGAGGTTGATCAGAATTTGCTTGAGGCGCTGGCTGTCACCAACAATCGAGATGGGCATGTCCTCTGAAATGACGGCGCTGAATTCAAGATTCTTGGCTTCGGCAAGGACGCTTAACTGATTGCAGGTTTTTCCCAGCACTTCGCGGATCTCAAAGGAGGTTTCTGCAAGTTTTAATTTCCCGCTGTCGAGCTGGGCCTGGTCGAGCAGTTCGGATACGAGTTTATCGAGATATTCCGTGCTTTCACGCACCCGCCCAAGGACGCTGATCTGCTTCCCGTTCATTTCGCCGTACGAGTTGCGGGAGAGCAAATCTGTGTAGCCCATGATGATGCCCAGCGGTGTGCGCAGTTCGTGGCTGACGTTTGCGAGCAGCTGGGTTTTGAAATTGTTGGCGCGGACAGCTTCGTCGCGGGCGATGGCCAGCGCCGCTTCATTCTCCTTCAGGCTGGTGACATCGCGCAGGGTCACGATATGTCCACCCTGCCGATTGGATGAATCGTGCAGCGCGCTGATGGAAACATCCAGCCAGCGGTCAGGTTCATTTCCGATGTGAACGACGATTTCCTTGTGATAGCCATGTTGCCGCAGGGAGGTTTCATCCAAATGGAGCCGCATGTGGAGTATGTCTTGAAAGAATTTTCCGATAATGGAATTGGGCTGTAACTTGAACAAGTCTGCGGCGGCGGGGTTCAACTCCACGATGCGCAGGGTTGGGTCGAGTACGATGACCGCGTCGGAGATGCTCTCGAACACAGCGCGATGCGCCACGGGGACGATATCCAGCAGGCCGTAGCGGAAGAATCCCCATCCCAGAATCAGGATGGAAAGCGAGAAGGTGACGGAGGTAATGTCAATTTGAACGGGGGAGAGGCGGAAGATCACAATTCCATTCGCGATCCATGGGAGAAGGATGGCGACCATATTGACCACTGCCTGCGAGCGATAAATAGCCCGTTGATTCCAGTATTCACGGAATAAAAAATACGAGCCAAATACCAGGATCGCGTAGACGTAGAAGGCGTGCAGCCAAAACCACCAGCCGGGCGGGTTCCAAATTAGCAGCAGTCCGGAGATCGGGTCGGTGGTGGCGCCAACCTCGGTGAAGAACCAATAGTGATATTCGTTTGTCCATAATACGAGCAGGGTAATGACCGGGAAAATCAACGCCAGGGTGATGTTCCGTTTCGTGAGCCATTGACCCTCTCCGGAGTATGCCAGCGCGAACGCTGTCCATGAGAGCGGCACGCCAATGATGCCGATGTATTCAATTTTTACCGCTGCAAATTTAACCGCGAGGCTGGAACTGCCAAGTTCGAAGATGTATCCAAATGCCCACAAGGTGGCGAAGAAACACATGGCAATAAAGGGGATGGCGGCAAAATGCCCCCTGCGTCGAATTGCAATTACACCCATAAAGAAGGTCAGGGTTACAGAAATGAACCAGGGAATAAGGTAGGGTGTATTTTGCATGAGGCGAATTATACCCAGCGCAGTCACAAATTGTGCAGTTTTGGAAGGGGGAAAGTGGCGGGTATTATATACAACTTGAGTTGGTTATTGGTTTGTTTTTCGTATCTGTGTGCATGAAAAACATGTCAGGCAATTTGCTCCCTGCGCCGTCCCCGGCGCAGGGTTTCCCTCGCAAAACGCCGCCGAGGACGGCGGCTTGAGCGACTGCCGCTGACAACCTTTGCATGCACACTCGTATCTTCTCAAAACCTTGGGGAAAAACCAAAACCTTAACGCAAGGACGCAAAGTCGCCAGGATTTTCAAGAAAAAGATTCGCTTTTGCCTGATTTTTTGGATCGGTTCTTTGTCAAAATTCAAATTTCTTTGCGTCTCTGCGCCTTTGCGTTAAAAAGGCAAAAACCTGCCCCGAATGATTGAGAGGATACGCTTTTTTTGCAAATGATGGTTCTGTTTTGCGGCGAAAACCTTTAGGGTCTGACTTAAGAAACGCTCTCTAAGGGTGCAAAATGAACCCTCTGCGAGGACAAGTTTTTGCGGTACGAACCGCGCTTCTGTGCCCTGAGCGAGGGTCCGTGATACGGATGGAGTCAGGGAGTTTGCTCCCGTATTTCGACCTGCACCCATTTCCTGAGCGAGTTGACGAGAAACACCGCTTCGCACTTCCTCAAGCCGGATACTGGAATCACCCGCTCCTTTACCTCCCCCGAAGCGACCAACCCCGCGCGGAACGTCCCCGCGAGCAGACCACATTCGATGGGCGGCGTAAACAATTCGCCGCCCATTTTTACAACCAGATTGCCAATGGTGAACTCCGTCAGTTCGCGGTTTTCGTTGAAAAGTAAAACATCATCGCAGCCTTCAACAGCGGCTTGCTCGTACACATTTCGGTTGGTGGTTTTATGAAATAAAAACCTGTCATTCGAGTTGACGGGTTCCTGCGCAAGGCAAACCTGAAACAACTTATGATCCGGCTGGAAATCTTTGACTTCGCCAGAAAACTCTCCCTGTGAATTCATCAGCAACTTCACCCGTTTCGGCGAGACCGCGCCTGAAATCAACTTGCTCAACACCTGCTTGATATTTTCTCCTGTGCTTTCCGTGGCATATCCAAAATACTCCGCTGAATCCGCCATCCGCGCCATGTGACGTTCGAGCAGAAAATAACCTTCTTCTGGCGTCCAGAATAATGTTTCAAACAGGGAAAATTCTTTTTGCGGAGGGTCGGTCAACACCCGCGCTTTGAGCAGGGCCTCGCTGTATTCATCCGCAGACGTGGAGTCCCACAAGATGCCGCCGCCGACGCCATATTCGGCCCTTCCGTTGCGTTTATCCACCAATGCCGTGCGGATCGCCACGTTGAAGCGCGCCCGGCGATCAGGTGCGATGAATCCGATACTGCCTGTATAAATCCTGCGCGGACTGGTCTCCAACTCCGCGATGATGTTCATGGTGCTGACCTTCGGCGCGCCCGTGATGGACGCACAAGGGAACAGTGCATCGAAAATTTCGCTCACCGAAGCCTTGGTCCTGGCTTTCACTGTGGAGGTCATCTGAAAAAGGGTGGGATACTTCTCAATGGTGAATAGATCAGGCACATGTACACTGCCAATTTCCGCAATCCGCCCAATGTCGTTGCGGATCATATCCACGATCATCACATTCTCGGCGCGGTTCTTGATGGATTCATGCAGCCAATTCGAGATCATCCTATCTTCGTTGGTCGTACGCCCGCGCTTGACGGTCCCCTTCATGGGGCGGCCGGTGATGACATCGCCGTCGAGGTCAAAAAATAATTCGTGCGATGCAGAGCAGATCGCCCAATCGCCAATATCTAGATAGGCGGCGTATTTGTTTTGTCCGCGGGCGAGGTGGGCGAACAATTGCCACGACTGCTCGTCCGTTGCGGCCCGTGAGTCTGTGAAAAAGTCCGTTGACAACCGCATGGTGTAGTTGACCTGGTAGGTTTTACCTTGCGCAATGCGTTCCTTGATAGTCTGGATGGCGTTGTTGTAGGTTTCTTTTTCAGTATCGGGC
>JAUXWL010000115.1 GCA_030680155.1 Anaerolineales bacterium | reverse complement strand
TAATATCCTCTGCATAACAGTAATCCCCCGAGGAGTTTGCGGTTTGAATGCGATAGCGGATCTGGAAGTTGGAGTTGTTATCAGCCCCTGAGATGTTGCTGGTCGTTCCGTTGTAATAACTGGAATTATCCTGACCGTTGGCGACGGTTCCGATTAGAGTCCACCCTGAACCGGTGTTGTATTCCATGTAGCAATATTCATTGTTTTCGAGCGAACTGGCAGCCATATTCCATGTCACACTGATGTTTGTATAGCCAACAGTGGAAACAGTTTTTGTGATGGACGCTCCCGCGCCATTCATGCGCACGGCATTGGGTTGCAGGGATGGAGACGATACGCTTGTGACCGTGCCTGCGCTGGTCCAATCGGAATAGCCAGTGTTGAAATTGGTCGTGTAGATCGTTGTGGATTGCGCTAATACCGCGGTGCGGGATGGTAAAAGCAGGGACACTGCCAGGAACATGCTTAAGCATGCCCAAAATACGGACTTCTTCATTTCTAATTCTCCTTTGGTGAATGGTTGGATGGGGGAGAAATGGAATGATGCGGTCCCCTGTGGACCTCCTTTCAGGGCGCTCTATTCGACAGCTTTTATGCCGTTGATCCGATGAAATTTGAGTTCCCCCAATTGGTCGAAGCCGCCTTCAGCCAATCCATTATTTCCATACGCTGGGAATTTCTGTCCCGAATCACGCAACTGCTTCAACGTTTGCGCGAGACCCAATGTGCCATACTCGCGTGTACGATTGGTGTGATCGAGATCGAGCATCTCGGTCATGAAGGTTTGATTTGTGCCAGCCTGTTGCAGGATGCGCCCGTCGGGGTCAATGATCGTGGAACGTCCGCCGCCCCATGCGCCGATGCCGTTGATGCTGACAAAGTAACATTGATTGAATAACGCGTTCGCGCGCGCCATCACCAATTCCAACTCTCTATCGGAAGTTGGGGTCAATGTCGGTTGAATGATGACTTCCGCGCCCATCCATGCCAGCGTGCGCGAGACTTCAGGGAACCACATATCGTAGCAAATGCACAATCCGAACCGCCCCACGTTTGGAATATCGAACACGCAGAATTGATCACCTGCCGCTGTGCCCGCTTCATAAGGCAGCCACGGAAACATCTTGCGATACTTTGCCACGATGTCGCCATCAGGCGAGATCACAACCGACGTGTTATACATTTTGTCATCTTCGGTTTCCCACATCGAGCCAGGAATCAGCCATTGTCGAGTTTTGCGTGCCAGTTCACGCAAACGATCCGTCATTGGTCCGGGCACGGGTCCGCTATTTTTCTTATACCAATTTGCATCCACCGGCGTTTTGAATTGCACCAACCCGGGCACCACCAACTCGTGATAGACCACCATGTTGACCCACGGCATCTGTTTGTGGATATTCAGCGCCACATCCGCCATTTTCTCAAACGTCCCATCCATGTCCCATGCTTCAACAGACATTTGCACGCCAGCGATTCCAAATAAACGACTCATAAGATTCTCCGATAATGGGATTTATTCAACGAAATGACAAGCAACCTGACGGGAAGTGCCGCCTCGTTTCGACAGGCTCAACGCATCGCTTACCTGACGTAAAGCTGGTTCTGTTTCCTGACACATTTTCTGCGCGATGGGGCAGCGTGTGTGGAATCTACATCCCGAAGGCGGGTTGACGGGGCTCGGCACATTGCCTTCTAATATCTTCAGCTCGCGTTTTTCTTCAACGACTGGCATCGGAATCGCGCCGAACAACGCTTGCGTGTACGGATGCAGCGGCTCGTTGTACACATCCTCTGCCGAGCCGACCTCCACCAGTTTGCCCAAATACATTACGCCGATACGGTCACTGATGTGTTGGACGACATTCAAATCATGCGAGATGAACAGATAGGTCAATCCAAATGATTGTTTGAGGTCATCCAGCAGATTGATGATCTGCGCCTGCACCGAAACATCCAATGCGGAGGTGGGTTCATCCAACACGATCAGTTTGGGATTCAACGCCAGCGCCCGCGCCACCGCCACGCGTTGACATTGCCCACCAGACATTTCGTGCGGGAAACGGTCAAGGTGTTGTGCTCCCAACCCAACCTGTTCCAGCAGTTCGATCACCCGTGGACGGATTTCATCCTTTGCCAAAATATTGTGCGTGACCAACGGCTCGGCAATGATCTGCTCCACCTTCAAGCGCGGACTGAGCGACGAGAGCGGGTTTTGAAACACGATCTGCATCTCGCGGCGGACGGGTTTCATATTCCGTTTATCAATCGCCGTGATGTCTTTCCCTTCGAACAACACACTGCCCGAAGTCGGCTCGATCAGCCGCAGGATCATCCGCCCCAGCGTAGTCTTCCCACATCCAGATTCACCGACCAAGCCGAAGGTCTCGCCAGAGGCGATGGAGAGATCGAC
The DNA here is from genome assembly GCA_030680155.1 of Anaerolineales bacterium. Lineage (GTDB taxonomy): Bacteria > Chloroflexota > Anaerolineae > Anaerolineales > Villigracilaceae > Villigracilis. Next base: position 6,554 of record JAUXWL010000115.1, on the reverse strand, counting down.
TCCATCCACAGCGTAGACGTGTTTGATGTCGCCCGAAAGCCAGCCACCCGGCAATCGGAAGTGTTTTTTGAGGGAGTGAACTTCGATTAAGTTAGTCATCAGTTAGCAGTTAGCAGTTAGCAGTTAGCAGTCATCAGTTAGCAGTCGTCAGTGAGCAGTTATCAGTGAGCAGTCATCGGTAGTCAGTCTCCTGCTTTAGGCGTTGCTGCCGGGGACAGCGGCTTGAGCGTGTGAAACAAGGAAACAGGAAGCAAGATGTTCATTGCTTACATTCAATAACGCAGGTGATTCGATGTGACATCGCTCAAAGGCAAACTCGCAGCGCGGCGCAAAAGGACAGCCTTGCAGCGCGCCAGGGTTCGATGGGACTGTGCCTGAAATTGCAGCCATCTTTTTCCCACGCGAGCCAGGTTTTGGAATGGCATTCATCAGCCCGCGTGTGTAGGGATGTTGTGGATTCGTGAAGATGTCTTTCGTGGAACCGATCTCCGCCACACGCCCCGCATAGAGAACGGCGAGGCGGTCACAGGTCTGGGCGACGACGCCGAGGTTGTGGGTGATGAGGATGACGGAAATATCGAATTGCTTTTGCAGGTCACGCAGTAGTTTGAGAATCTGCGCCTGAATGGTGACATCCAACGCGGTGGTGGGTTCATCCGCGATCAGCAATTGCGGGCGGCACGAAAGCGCCATCGCGATCATCACGCGCTGCTGCTGCCCGCCTGAGAGTTGGTGCGGATATGAATTCATCACACGCGTCACGTCAGGCAATCCGACTGCATCAAGCGTTTCACCTGCCCGTTTGCTGGCTTGCTTTGAATTCAGATTTGTATGCTGACGGATCACACGCATCATTTGCGAGCCGATGGTGAAGACTGGGTTGAGCGATGAAGACGGGTCTTGAAAGATCATCGCAATCTTTCCGCCGCGCACTTGTTCCATTTCAGAGGCGGGGAGGTCAAGCAGGTTTATAGAATCGAAATTGATGATTCCGTTCGTAATGCGCGCCGAACGCGGAAGCAACCGCAAGACGGAGAGTCCCGTGATGGTTTTTCCGCAGCCTGTTTCGCCGACCAAGCCAAACACCTCGCCGCGCTTTACGTCGAAAGAAATTCCGTTCAACGCTTTGAGAATTCCGCGCGAAGTTTTGAATTCAAGATTCAAATTAGAGACAGTGAGGAGATTGCTTCGTCGCTCACTATCGTTCGCTCCTCGCAATGACGGGGTTATCATTTGTATTGCCTCGGGTCAAAGATGTCGCGCAATGTATCGCCCAGTAAATTGAACGCCAGCACCACCACGAAAATCGCTATGCCAGGGTAGGTTGCAACCCACCATTGATTGAGAATCAACTCACGCCCCTCGCTGACCATCAAGCCCCAATCGGGCGAAGGCGGCTGTGTGCCAAGTCCCAGAAATGCCAACCCGCCCATTGTAAGGATGACCGTGCCAAGATCGACGGTCGCTTGCACGAGGATGGGGGAAATGGTATTCGGCAGGATATGTTTGAAGATGATAACCGCATCAGACACACCGACGGCTTGAGCAGCCTCTACGAAATATCTCTCCCTCAAGCTGACCGCCACCCCGCGCGCGATGCGCGTGTACCACGGCCACCACGAGATGACCAGCGCGATGGCGGCTTTATCCAAGCCGCGCCCCAACGCGGAGGTGATTGCCATTGCCAAAAGCAAGGACGGAAATGCGAGGAACAAGTCCGTGACGCGCATGATGGTTTCGTCCACCCAGCCGCCTTTGTAGCCAGCCAATGCGCCAAGCGGAGTGCCGATCAGCACCGCGAAGAAGACCACACCCATCGGCACCATCAACGCCGCGCGCGCGCCGACGATGATGCGGCTGAGCATGTCACGCCCGAGTTTGTCCGTACCCAGTGGATGCTCAGCGGAGGGAGCCAGCAGGGAATTGGGAGCGTTCGTCTTGCCTGCCCCTTCCAGCGGATACGGTGCAATCTGATTTGCAAAAATCGCCACCAAAATGAAAAGAATAATAATGACCGTGCTTATCAATGCCAGCGGATCACGCACGATGACAGACAGCACGTGACGGAACGTCCGTGTGCGTTCGTTTTCGGGGGCGGAGGTGAGAGAAATGGTGGTCATAGCATTGTGTTTGGTACTGCAACATTCATGTTGCGTTTGGGGAATCGCAAGATAAATCTTGCGGTACTTTTCAGTTCAAACTCACGCGCGGATCAACCCAGGATTGGACAACATCCACGATCAAGTTGATGAGGGCATATCCAGATGCGCCGAGCAGGGTCATGCCCATAATGGCGGGATAATCGAGATTCAATAACGAGCGGGTGGTGAAAAGCCCCAGCCCGGGCCAGGTGAAAATAATTTCAACAAAGAATGTACCTGTCAAAGCAAAGGCGAAGGTCAAGCCGATGACCGTCAGCGTGGGGGAGATGGCGTTTTTCAACGCGTATAGATAGGTGATGACGCTGTCCCGGATCCCATAGGCGCGGGCGGTGCGGATGTAATCCTGCTCCAACACTTCGAGCATGGTGGCGCGTGTCATGCGGGCGATGAGCCCGATGGGATAGGCAGCAAGCGTAAAGGCGGGCAGGATCAGGTGTAGGAGAGCGTCCTTGAGGGCAACCCAGTTTCGAGTTAAGAGAGAATCGAGCACGATAAAGCGCGTGATCTCCGTCACAGGGCTGATGAAGCGTATGTCGGCATCCAATCTGCCGATGAGCGGAAGCCATTCCAGATTGCGGAAGAAAATGATCTGAAGCAGAAGTCCAAGGAAAAAGGCGGGCATCGAAACGCCGATGATCGAGATCAATCGAACCACGAGATCGGGGAGTTTGCCCTGCCAGCGCGCGCTGAGAACCCCAAGCGGAACTCCGATAAGCATGGCAAGGAACATGCCCGCCAGAAGCAGTTCCAGCGTGGCGGGCAGGCGGTCTGAAATTTCCTGCGTGATCGGGCGCTTGGTCGAAATGGAATTGCCCAGGTCGCCTTGGAGGAGTTCGCCCATGTAGATGAAATATTGTGTGGGGAGCGGTTTATCCAACCCCAATTTCTCGCGGATGCGCGCCAGTTCCTCCGGGCGCGCCTTGGGACCCGCATACAACGATGCGGCATCAGTCGGCACCACCCGTGCGATGAAGAAGGTGATGATGGAGACACCCAATAGAACGAAGAGGGATGTCAGCAGGCGGCGGAGGATGAATTCAAGATGGCGCATGAGTGAGTTTGCCCTCATACCCTTTCAGGGCACTTTCCCCAACCCTTCCCCCGAGGGGGGAAGGGAGTCCCCTCTCGGCGGGCGTTGTATCCTATCGTGGAGTTCCCCTCTCCCTTCGGGAGAGGGGTTAGGGGTGAGGGTAAGTCTTATTTCGCAGGGCGCAGGTCGTAGAAGAAGTACTGCACGAAGGGATAGTTCAGATTGTACTGGAAGCCTTCGATGTTGTTCGGGATGATGAAGACGGCTTTGGTATCGAAGAAGAACAAACCAGCGGCTTCTTCCACGAGCAGGTTCATGGCTTCAGTGTACTTCGCCTGAGACGTGGCAGGATCGGTGACGGTTAACTCGATGGCTTCGTCAACCAGTGTGTTGAATTCGGCGTTGTTCCAGTAGGACAGGTTGAAGAAGGGCTTTTCGGTGTAATAGAACATGGACCACAGGTTATCGGAGCCGGCATCGGAGTAGGTGGGCCAGTAGAGCAGGAGGAACATATCCTGCGCGTTGGCGGGGTCACCCTTGGCTTCCGCCCATTGTTGCCCAAACGCAATGGCTTCGATGGTCACATCCACACCGAGTTCGGCATAGGCATCCTTAATGAGCGGAGCATAGGCTTCGTGGGTGGCGTTCTCTGCGGCATAGGTCAGGCGCAGGCTGAATCCGCCACCTTCGTAACCAGCTTCTTTCAGCAGTTCCCTGGCTTTGTCGATGTCATAGGTGTATTGATTCACGTCCGGCGACCAGGGCCACACGCCCGCAGGCACAGGTCCGCGGCTTTGCGTGCCGAGTCCCTTGACGCTGAGTTGGATGATGTCTTCGTAGGGGATGGCGTAGGAAAGCGCCTGGCGGACTTTGGCGTTATCCAACGGCGGGCGCAGGGTGTTGAAGAAGCCCACATAATTGAAGAAGGAAGGTTCTTCGAAATAGGTGTAATCGGCGTTGTCTTTGAAACTGCCGTAGTTCTCACGCGGGATACTGGTGACAAGGTCAACGCTGCCCGATTCGAGCAACTGTTGCTGGGTCAATGCTTCAGGGATGATCTGCACAAGCACGGTGTCGAACTGATCATCTTCCCAGCCGCCCCAGTAGTTTTCGTATTTTTGGAAGACGATTTCCTGGTCGGGGACGTAGGACTCGATCACATAGGGACCTGTACCTGCTTCCACGCCGTCTGCCCAGTAGTTTTCATCTGCCGCAGCGGCGTCTAAAGCCTTGGGGCTGACGATCCAGGCTCCGTAGAGCGAAGCGGCGATCAGGTCAATGGGTGCGGAGGCGCTCAGGTTGAATTGCACGGTCAGGTCATCCACGGCTTCGATGCTGTCCACCATCCACCAGATGAAGGAAGCGCCGCCAGCAGTGCGCGCGGCATCCAACGATTTGACGACGGCATCGGCATTCATCGGCTCGCCATCGTGGAATGCCACGCCAGGGCGCAGGTTGAAGGTCCACACGGTGCCGTCTGCATTTGATTCCCAACTCTCGGCGAGCAGGGGAGTGAATTGCTCGGCAGAGCCAGGCGGGTTGACGCTCAGCAATTGCTCGTACACGTTTGCCATGTATGCGGCTTCGGTCGAGAAGGATTCAATGGGATCCCAGGTGGTGATGTTGGCGGTGTTGGCGATCTTCAAAACCGACGGCGCGGCAGGCGCGGCTGTGGTGGGGGCTGGGGCTTCGGTGGCTGGGCTGTCGACAGGCGCGGCAGGCGCTTCCGTCGCGGCTCCCCCGCCGCACGCGCTCAACACCAACGAAAGTGCAACCAGCAAAGACACGAACAGGGGTAATCGTTTCATAGGTTCTCCTCTTTTAGCTTGGGTGATTGGGTAATCCTATCACGCCCAATTTGCAAAAAGTTTGCAAATTGGGGTTTTAGCGGACTGCCGACTATAATTGGAAAATCTGACGATGGACGGTCAACCGCCCATCGTCTATGGTCAAAACATGAAGCCCTCCATTTTACTGCGCACAAAATTTCTCGTCCCCCGCACCCGCGCCGATTTTCTTCCGCGCCCAAAATTATTGGATTGGCTCGAATCGAATTTGGACAAGCGCCTGACCCTGCTCTCCGCCCCGGCAGGATACGGCAAAACGACCCTGCTTGCCGACTTTATCAACGCCTCTGACTCCGCCTTTGCCTGGTACACCCTAGACGCACAGGACTCCGACCCGACCGTTTTCCTCACCTATTTAATCGAATCCCTGCGGAGCATGAAACGCGCTCCCACCTCCCTGGCACACGCCATCGGTCAGACTGCCCAATCCCTGCTGGATAGCGCGGAAGCGTCCGTCTCGCCGCAGCGGGTGCTGACGGTGCTGGTCAACGAACTGGCGGAGCAGATCGAAACTCCCTGGCTGATCGTGCTGGAGGATTATCACTACGTTACCAATCCCGTCATTCATCAACTGGTGGAATTCCTGCTGGAGAACGCTCCCGAAGATCTGCGTCTCATCATCTCCACGCGTGTAGACCCTCCGCTTGCGCTGGCACGTTTGCGGGCACGCGGTCAACTGGCGGAGTTGCGCACCTCGTCCCTGCGTTTTCGGGATGATGAAGTCACGCATTGGATGCAAGCCAATCTCCCTGATATTTCCACCGAAAGCCTGAGCCTATTAAGTGAAAAGACCGAGGGCTGGGTGGCGGCATTGCAAATTTTCCGTTCCTCCCTGAGTGGACGTGACGCTCAGGATGTGGACGCCATGTTGGCGGGGTTGAACGGATCACAGCAATTTGTCTTCGATTATTTGGCGGAGGAAGTCTTCAAACGTCTGCCTGAAGATACGCAGGAATTTTTGCTGCGCACATCCATCCTTCAGCAAATGGATGCGTCTGCGTGCAATGCGGTGGCGAGCGTGCAGAACGCCCAGTCCATTTTGGAGGAATTGGAGAAGCAGAATCTTTTTGTCTCCAGTCTGGATTCGCAAAGACGCTGGTACCGCTATCATTATCTGTTCCGCGAATTCCTTCTCAGCCGCCTGGGACGCGTCGAAACAGAATCAGTTATAAGTCTGGAACGAAGCGCAGGCAGGCATTACGAATCCCAAGGCGAGTTGGAAGCTGCGCTGTCGCATTATCTCAACGCGCAGGATTTTGAATCCGCGGCGCGTGTGACTTCCATTTTTGCGGCGGATTACGTCGAGCGCGGGCGTGTGGAAGTGTTGCATCGTTATCTCAGCGCGTTGCCAACGGATGTGATGAAAGCTAATCCCGAATTGTTATTGCAGCATGGCAACGCTCACTGGCAGTTGGGACAAACAGGCGCGGCGGTTGCGGCATATGAAGATGCGCGTTCCTCGTTCGCGGCGCAAAATAATTCAGGAGGCGTATGCCGCGCCTTGACCCGTCTTGC
>JAUXWL010000111.1 GCA_030680155.1 Anaerolineales bacterium | reverse complement strand
AGTCGCCAGGATTTTCAAGAAAAAGATTCGCTTTTGCCTGATTTTTTGGATCGGTTTTTTGTCAAAATTCAATTTTCTTTGCGTCTCTGCGCCTTTGCGTTAGGAAGGCAAAAACCTGCCCCGAATGATTGAGATGATACTGTTTTTCTAATGTTCTTCGGGTTGAAGATCGAAATTTCCCCGACCCTCAAAGCCGCCCGCGCATCGTCATCCAGTTTGACCCAATAGAAACTGCGATGTTCCGAATACGGCTCGATGCGAAAGACCGTGCCGTTGTGCCAGCCTTCCATTTCCCCGAACTTCGCGTCAAGACGGATCTCGACCCTGTCGCCGACTTGAATCGTGTCCGTCATTATTTTCGGTTGGCGAACCAGAACAACCCTGCGCCGACCAGCGCGGTGATTGCGCCGTTGATTGCCCATTGCGGGTCCCCGCGCATGAACGTGCCAGGCAGGATGTTAACGCCCTGCAATATCCACACCGCGCCGGCGCCGATCAGCAGCACTGCAATCACCTTCATGATATTTTTCAACGAGTTCTCCTCCATGTGACTTTCTGATTTTTGGAAAACTCCCTGCTGATGGTTTCTCAGGCAGGGAGTTTGGATGAAACAAGATTCGCTTCTTACTGGACCTATGGGTTGGGCGTGCCCTGGACGGTGACTCCCACCCAGGTGAAGACGCGCTTGTCGCTGATCGTGCCAGAGGCGACCCAGATGGGCTGTCCCTGTTCGTCCACGCCTGTCTGGCGGACAGGGATGATCCACCAACGCATCACATGGGCGACATTGTCCCGCGGGCGGAAGGAGGTTGGCACGATGTATTTCGTGTCGGTGACGTAATCGGTGATGCGGCGGGTCTGACTGGAGGTCACATCTTCCACGATGACTTGATAGGCTTCGCCGTCACGCAATGTGCCGACAGATGCCCATTGCAGGGTGACGACGTCATTTGCCAGGGTGAAGGCAGCGCCGTCCGCAGGCAGGAGCAGGTTCGGGGCGGGGTAGGGAGGCGGAAGCGTCGCCGTGGGGGTGGGTCCCGGTGTGGCGGCGCGCATACATAAGGGGACGAGGAGCGATTGTCCCAAAAAGACGTTGTCGGTGGTCAGCCCGTTGAATTCCTTGATGGCTTCCTGGGGAACAGCATAATTCAGGGAAATGCTGGAGAGTGTATCAAATTCCTGCACAGTGATCGGTATGGTTTCGCACGCCTGTTGGGTGGCAATATCTGGGAGGGGGGTGTTGGTGGGCGGCGGCGGGATGGTGGGCGTGGGGTAGGGTATCAGCAGTCTCTGCCCAACTGAGATGGGGCAACTGGATGCCAGATTATTGGTGACGATGATGCTTTGTACGGAAATGCCAAAGTTGAAGGCGATCTGCGAGCAGGAGCCGTCATTGGCAGAGACCGTATATTCGAACGGCGGTTGGAGTGTGGCGGTTGGAATGTCGGTGGGCGGCAGGGTGTTGGTGGGGGGGATGGTCGCCGTTGGGGTTTCGGTGGGAGTGGAGGTTTCCACTGGGTCGAAGGTTCCCTCGGGCGCCCCGGCGCGGGATACGAAAAATGATGCCGCACCGACGATGATGATGACCAATGCTAGAATACCGATGGCGGCTGGCAGGCTTAATCGCACTTCTGGCATGCGGCTGGCCTGCACCGATCTTTCGGTCTTTTTGGCTGCCTTTGATTCAGGCTGCGCGGTGAACTCTGTCCCGCACACGAGACAGCGCACAGCGTTCTCGCTGAGGCGTGTGCCGCAGGTGGGACAGACCTTGGTTTTGTTGGAAATGGGTTCTTGAGTCATACGGGCGAAAATTATACCATCGAACACTGAGACACTTTTCGAGCGGTCAGCGGCGGGTGCGCTAAAAGTTTGTAGATGAGTTTGCTCCCTTCGCCGTACCCATATCTGGGCATACATCCTCGGCGAAGGATTTACCTGCAACACGCCGCCGAGGACGGCGGCTTTGAGCCTAGAACACTGAGACACTTTTTGAGCGGTCAGCGGCTCACTTGGTTTCTGTAATTTGCGGTTTTAGTTTGGTGGTGACAAGTACCTTGTCCACGCGCCGCCCGTCCATGTCCACCACCTCGAAGCGCAGGTTATTCCATTCAAAATGGTCGGCAGATTGGGGAACACGCCCAAGGGAAGTCATGACAAATCCGCTCAGGGTCTCGTATTCATCTTCATGGGGTAGCTCGCTCAGTTCGAATATCTCCTTGAATTCGTCCACCTCGAGCATCCCGTCCAACAGCCAGGAGCCATCCTGACGCTGGGTGGCTTGCGGTTCAGCCCCTTCCATTTCGCCGACGATCTCTTCAAGGATGTCGTTGATGGTCAACAGTCCCTGCACGCCGCCAAACTCGTCAATGACCAGCAGCAGCTCCGTATTTTTTTCCTTCAAAATTTCCAGCGCGCGCGAAGCCAGCATGGTCTCAGGGACGAAAATGGCGGGCTTCGCCAGTTCCTTGAGATGGATTGCCTTGCCTGAAAGGCTGGTGACGAGCAAGTCACGCGATTTGACGATGCCGACGATGCTTT
>JAUXWL010000105.1 GCA_030680155.1 Anaerolineales bacterium | reverse complement strand
GTGCGATTTACCTACACCGCAATCCCCAATCAGTAAGAGAGATTCCTGATGTTTTATAAACTCCATGGTGGACAGGTCCATTACCAGTGATTTGCGTAATTTGGGTTGAAAACCAAAGTCAAAGTCTGAGAGCAGTTTGTATGGCCGGGGCAAGTGGCTCTCCCGGATGCGGTATCGGATGCCACATTCCTGCTTGAGAATGGCTTCTTCGCGCAAGATCATCTCCAAAAAATCCAATAAACCCAGTTGCTTTTCATGAGCCCGTTTGATGAGTTCAGTATGCTGATGGGCGAGGTACTTTAATCCCAGGTACTCGCTGAGTTGGGTGATCGTCTCTGGTTTAGTCTTCATCATCTGGTAATTGATCAAACAAGGTTTTAATGGCATCGCGACCCTGGGCATGGGTCTTCAAAAAGCGTTCTATGGTTTTAATGTCATAGACTCCATGGTCCATGGCCCGGCTGACCGCCTTGAGGATATCCTCGGTAAAATAATGAACCTTCAAGGCCAATAGCGCGTTAAGAGCTGGCGTGGGATCCTTTTTCTGCCGCGTCAGCTTTTCGGCATACTGTTCCATGACCCCTCCCATGGCTGATAAGCGTTGTGTTACCTCCGATAGCTTGAGCACTTTGACATGGGTATAAGCAGGCGGCAGACCAATATAACGGCCCGTGGCTCCCTTTGCGGCCAGGGGATGAGCGATGAGAAGTTTAAAATCGTGGGAGTAAATGATCACCTGATCGCTGGTCACTCTAAGGGGGCAACTTTTAAACAGCTGGTCGCCCGGGATAAAATAGTAATATCCCTGGTATTGTACGCAGGACTCCTGGTTAACCACCCGGTAGACAATCAGCGAAGTGTCGTAGTGGGTCGTGGGTAAAGGCAACAAACAAGGTACTTCATGGGCGAACATGTCGATGGGCCTTCGACGCGTGGTACGGTGCACCCGCACATCATTCACCTGGGTTAACCAGCTTCTTAACTGCTCTTTCAGATCATTCTTATCCCGGAAGCGCCGGCCATTGAGGAAGTTTGTTTCCAGGTAGTAAAACGGACGTTCTATTTTTAAGTTCTCTGTAGGCTTTCCTGGATGGATCGTCAGAGGACGAAAGCCATAATGCGAAGCGAACCCAAGGTAATGCCGATTAAATATGGGCTGGCCGCATTCCCAACGGTCCACGCATACCTTCTGGTTATCGCTTTTGATCTCGCGGGCAGGGCCGTCAAAATACATGAACGCGTGAACCAGGCATTCCATCAGGGTTCGCTGGATTTTATCTTCCACCACCTCGATCCACTGGCGGCGGCTGTAAGCCAGGATGTAGCTGAAGAAAGTCACCTTAGACTCCCTTCCAACGGATGAGGTAAATTCAATCATGTATTCGCTCCAGTCATGAGCGGCACGCTGTCCGGGAGCGGTCTCCACGCACCGTATCACCGGATGGCTTTTGGCTGTTCGTATTTTGCTTACATAAACCTCAACCATGGTTATCTTTCCCGGATAACCTTTCTCAAGGATCTGTTCATAGATCCTCTGCGTGGTGATATCCCCAAACTTCTGCAGCAAATCCTGGATATGCTCCTTATATGGATCCAGTTTGGATGGGTAAACCCGGGGCTCTTTCAGATGGTTCACCCCCATGGTTCGCCGGCGTTCATTCTCACGCAGGATCCGCAGGATCCGATTCCTCCCGCAGTGATATTCCCGCCCCAGGCGTCGGATGGACCAACCCTGGCCACGATGATAGATCACACTGTTTTCAAAAGCTTCATCTTTCATATGATTTCAATGTTTGGTGAATGATGTCGGTTAACCGGCCCATGGGGGCCACTAACTCATCCATGGGCGGAAGTACCATCGCTTTTTGTTCGGCGGACAGCTGCGAGGTGTGTTCACTTTGCAACACCCCGCCAAGTATGTTCACCTGTAAGCGAAGCAATTCCCTGGCCTTTAACAGCCGGTTCCCGTGATCAGACAACCTGCTGTCATGCAACTTGTCGCCCTGCATCGCCTGACGGATCACCTCACGACTGTGGCTGTAAATATATCCGGTTTCCTGGGTGCCTTTGGCTTTCAAAAGTCTTTCCACCACGATGGCACACTCGCGGCTGGTCAGTCTCTCCCGCGTCACTACCTCCAGAGCTTGACCCTGATTGCCACGCGGCAATTTGACCAGTTCCCTGCCGTGACTCACCGTGATACTGCCCATGCGCAGGGCATCCTGAACCTCGGGCAGCAACCTCTCTATCAGGCTTAACCTGCGGCATACCCAGCTATGGCTCTGCCGCAGCACTCTGGCTACTTCTTTCTGGCTCATCCCATGATCATGAACCAAACTGCGCACGATCAACCCTTGTTCGTACATGCTTAAACTGCTGCTATGCCGGTTGTAATGAAGGATCATAGCCTTGGCCATGACCATATCCACCTCGAAAACCAATGACTGTAACTCTTCCAGACCTATTTCCAGCGCCGCACGGTATCGCTTGATCCCATCAATGATGTGATATCCATCGTCGTTTTTCAGTAATATAAGCGGCTGAAGTTGTCCGGTTGATCGCATCGACAACTCCATGCTTCTCACTGCCTCGGGTTGAATCAGCCGAAACTCGTTCGACCATTCCCGGATTTGATCGGTTTTGACCATGATGGGATCCATGGGTGCGATTTTTTGCCAAAGGTATGCCATCGCCTCGCCCGGGTCAATCGCGTCCGGATTTACAATAAACGTACAAACATCGGATTGACCTTTATAACTGATTCCATGTCAATCATTTTCGACATGAACGCGTCCGGATTTACAATCTTTTTGTAATCCACCGCGATCATCGCGTAAACTATGTCATTTTCAGGTCGTTGTGACATGAACGTGTCCGGATTTACAATCTTCGTTTCCCGGATCGTTTTACCCGCTTTCCGGGCATTCCTCACCCGCTGCTTCTGCCGGTTTTCTAATACATAATCAGGATGCGATGCCCGGTAATCTCGTTGATACTGCCAACTGGCCTGATTGCCCTTGTCTGCCTGCTTTTTCTTCCGGTCCCGGGCACTCCTGAGTTTATTAGTCCGGAATAATTCATTGGTCTTGTATTTGTGCCGGTCAAAACTCAGCTTGCGCGCTGCCTGGCAGGTCTTTTCGCCACAATAATGCTGAATGAGATGTTTTAGCTTTTTGTTCGATGGAACTTCTTTTCCGCAATGCCGGCATACCAGGGTGTGCATAGACGTTATTTTGTTACGTCTACGAAATCCACATATTTTGGTGGCATCAATTTAT
>JAUXWL010000104.1 GCA_030680155.1 Anaerolineales bacterium | reverse complement strand
CATCCATCACCGCCACCGAAGCGATCTGCACGATGGCGTTCACATCGTCACCGGTCTGCAAGACATGCACAGGCGCGCCCATCCCAAGCAATATGGGACCAATGGCCTTGGCATTGCCAAGCCGTGAAAGCAATTTATATGCAATATTCGCAGATTCAAGCGACGGGAAGACCAGCACGTTCGCATCCTTCACCGCGCTGAACGGGTAGCGTTCTTCGATGATCTCAGGCATCACAGCCGTATCCGCCTGCATCTCGCCATCCACTGGCAGGTCGGGGCGGCGCGATTTGACCAACGCCACCGCCTTGCGGACCTTGTCCGAGAGCGGATGAGGCGTGGAGCCAAAGTTCGAGAACGAGAGGAAGGCCACATGCGGGTCGATCTCCAACTTCACCGCATAATCCGCAGCAAGGCAGGCAATTTCCGCGAGGTCTTCGGCGGTCGGGTCGATATTGACTGTGGCATCCGTGAAGAGAAAGACCTTGTCATCCACGATCATGATGTACACCCCCGCCGCGCGCGCCGCGCCGGGGGCGGTATGATGAACGCGCAAGGCAGGACGGATGACATCGGGGTAATCGTAGGTCAGACCCGAAATGAAGGCGTCGGCATCGCCCATCTTGACCATCATCGCGCCCAGAATGTTGACCTGCCGCACCCGTTTGCGGGCGATGGCGAGCGTCACGCCTTTGCGTCCGCGCAGATCAAAATAGGATTTGGCATATTCTTCGTGTCTCTCAAAATCGGAGGGATCGAACACATCCGGGCAGCAGGGCAAGCCCAGTTCCTCGATGCGCTGCTGAATGACCTGCGGACGTCCGATCAAAATCGGAGTGGCAATACCCTCTTCCTTGATCTGATACGCCGCGCGGATGATCTTCTGCTCTTCGCCTTCCGCAAAAACCAGGCGCTTCCTGCCACCCGACGAACGCGCCTTGTTCTGGAAGAAGTAGCGAATCCGCTCACCCTTGCCCTGACGGTACGCCAGTTGTTCCTTATATTCGTCAATATCAATTGTCTTGCGCGCCATACCCGTCTTCATGCCCATCTCAGCAACGGCAGGAGCCTCCCACAACAGCACACGCGGATCAAGCGGCTTGGGGATGATGTACTCACGCCCGAACTTGATGCTCTCGCCGCCATACGCGCGGATGACTGAATCGGGTACATCTTCCTTTGCCAACGCTGCCAGCGCTTTCGACGCCGCAAACTTCATCTCTTCATTGATCTGCCTTGCACGCACATCCAGCGCACCGCGGAAGATGAACGGGAAGCCGAGCACGTTATTCACCTGATTGACATAATCCGAGCGACCCGTCGCAATGATGACATCCTTGCGCGCCTCGCGTGCCAGTTCAGGGCGAATCTCCGGGTCGGGGTTTGCCATTGCAAAGATGATCGGGTCGGCAGCCATACTCTTGACCATATCAGGCGTCATAACGTTCGCCACAGATAAGCCGTAGAATACATCCGCGCCGCGCAGGGCATCTGCCAGCGTCCGCGCATCGGTATCAACAAGGAAACGCTCCTTGTATTTATTCATGCCTTCTTTGCGTCCCTTATACACCACGCCGCGACTATCACACAGCATGATATTCTCGCGTTTCACACCCCAAATGATTGCCAATTCCGCGCACGAAACCGCCGAAGCGCCCGCACCCGAAATGACAAGTCGAATCTCATCATGCCGTTTGCCGACGATCTCCAACGCATTCGCCAACCCAGCCGACGAAATAATCGCCGTGCCATGCTGGTCGTCGTGGAAGACGGGAATATCCAGCATCTTCTTCAATTCTTCTTCGATATAGAAACATTCAGGAGCTTTGATATCTTCGAGGTTGATGCCGCCAAACGTCGGAGAGATCGCGGCAACAACCTTGATAATCTCATCCGGGTCGTGCGAATTGACCTCGATATCGAAAACGTCAATATCCGCAAATTTCTTGAACAACACCCCTTTTCCTTCCATCACGGGCTTACTCGCCAGCGCGCCGCGGTCGCCAAGACCGAGGATCGCCGTCCCGTTGGAAATCACCCCCACCAGATTACCCTTCGAGGTGTATTCGTAGGCGTCTTCGGGATTCTTCTCGATCTCCAGCACGGGTTCCGCCACGCCAGGCGAATACGCCAAACTCAGGTCGCGCTGGGTATCCATCGGCTTGGTGGGGATGATCGCCACCTTGCCGGGCTTGCCTTTCAAACGATGATATTCAAGAGCATCTTCACGTGTGAGCTTAGCCATGGTTCCTCCAAAGAAATTTGAACGCATTAATTATTACACAGCCCCCAAAAACATCATAGTTCCATTTGTCACGAATTACAAATACTATTACCCCCCGGCCATGAAAAAGTTATGTTAACAAATCATAAAATTCATGTATAATTAAGAAAATTAAAAAACTTCCGTCCGCATTTGCGGTCTTAGCTTGAAACTGACTGGAAAATTCGCGCACCAATCTCCCCCATTTTGGGAGTTATTTTGTGAAGGCTTATACAGGATAACAATTGAAAGCACACCTGGCTTCACCCTAACAACCAAGCGCCGAACGTGACGTAAGACCGTCGCGCGATTTGACCTACCCACTTCCCGCCTCTTTCGGGACCTGGAATTGGTCAGACAACCCAGACATTTTCCACAGCCGAGACCGTTCAGACGGAGGTCTCGGCTGTGCGTGTTTAAAAATGAAAAAAATCACCGCCCTCCAAGTGCAAAAAAAGAACCCCAATCGAGTGAACATTCACCTGGACGGGGAATTCGCCTTCGGGCTGGCACGCATCACAGCCGCCTGGCTCAAAGTTGGCGACATTCTCAGCGATGAGAAGATCGCCAGCCTGCAAACCGAAGATTCTCGCGAACGGGCGCTCCAACAAGCGCTGCTCTTCCTGAGCTACCGCGTCCGCTCTGAAAAAGAGATACGGCAAAACCTGCAAAAGCACGAGTATCCCAAAGAGGTGATTGAGATCACCCTCGAAAAACTCCGCGAAAGCAACCTTGCCAATGACCCTGAATTTGCCCGCGTGTGGGTGGAAAATCGCAATATCTTCCGCCCCCGCAGCCGCCGCGCCCTGACAATGGAACTTCGTCAAAAGGGACTGGACGACGAGACCGTGCAAGCCGCCGTCGCAGATATGGACGAAGATGCCCTGGCGTATGAATCTGCCCTGAAACGAGCGAACAGGCTCAAAGTCGCCGCCCTGAGCGAGTCGAAGGGTCTGGAATGGGGCGAGTTTCGCAAGAAACTGTCCGAATACCTTGCAAGGCGCGGCTTCCCTTACTCCGTTATCGCACCCATCGTCACCAGGATCTGGAACGAGGCGCACACGGAAGAAACACACTACGAAGATGAGGAAACATTATGACCCCGATCATTATATTCAGTGAAATCCTGGCGCTGATCGCTGGCGTCGCTGCCGGGTACTTTTTCCATCGCTACCAGGCCGACCGTGCCGCCAAAGCCAGGCAGGACAAAGCGGATGACATCCTGAAAGCCGCGCAAACCCAGGCGAATATGATCGTCAAGGGCGCACAGGATAACGCCGCCAAGATCATTCAGGCCTCTGAGTCTGAGATCAAGGAACGACGCCTCGAGTTGAACCGCGATACCGAACGCCTCGAAAAGCGCCGCTCGGAGGTGGACAGCCGCTACGACAAGATCGAGCAGCGCGAGCAAAATTTGAACAAGCGCCAGTCGCAGGTGGACAAGCGCGCCAATGAAATTGACAAGCTGCACGAAGACCAGATAAAGAAACTGGAAGAGATCGCGCAGATGACGCAGGACGAAGCGCGTAAAGACCTGTTCTCCGCTGTAGAAAAGGAAGCCCGCGGCGACATGGCGCGCATCATCCGCCAGATCGAAGCGGAAGCGCGTGAAGAAGGTGAGAAGCGCGCCCGCAAGTTGATCGCCGATGCCATCCAGCGGGTTGCCTCCGAGCACGTCGCAGAAGTCACCCGCGCCGTCGTCACCCTGCCGAGCGAAGAAATGAAGGGCCGCATCGTGGGCCGCAACGGACGCAACATCAAAGCCTTCGAGCAAGCCGCGGGCGTGGATGTGATCGTGGATGATACGCCCGACTCAGTCACCGTCTCGTGCTTCGACTCTGTCCGCCGTGAGATCGGTCGCCGCGCACTCTCCAAACTGATTTTGGACGGACGCATTCATCCGGCCCACATCGAAAAGATCGTGGAGGATGAAACCAAAGCCGTCGAGAAAATTATCAACGAGGCAGGCGAACAAGCCGCCTACGAAGCCAATGTCACAGGCATTCACCCCGAAGTCCTGCGCATGATGGGGCGTCTGAAATTCCGCACATCCTATGGTCAAAATCAACTTGCTCACGCGGTCGAAGTCTCCAAACTGGCGGGCATCCTCGCCGCTGAGATCGGCGCGAATGTGGAGCTGGCCAAGATGGGCGGTTTCCTGCACGACGTCGGCAAAGCCATGGATCACAATCAGGAAGGGACACACGCGGGACTCGGCGCGGAATACTGCAAGCGCTATGGTGTGAATCCCATCGTCGTGAACGCCATCGCTTCGCACCACCATGAAGTGGACCAGGAGACTGTTGAAGCGGTCATCGCTGAAGCAGCGGATGCCATCTCCGGCGCGCGCCCCGGCGCCCGCCGCGAAGACCTGGAAGCGTACATCAAGCGCATCCGCTCGCTGGAGGAAATGTCCATGTCGTTCGACGGCGTGCAGCAAGCCTTCGCCATCCAGGCGGGACGCGAAGTGCGCATCCTCGTCAAACCCGATTCAATTGACGATCTCGGCTCGGCACGGCTGGCACGCGACATCGCCAAGAAGATCGAAGAGACCATGCAATACCCCGGTCAGATCCGCGTGACGGTCATCCGCGAGACGAGGTCCACCGAATACGCGAAGTAAAAAAAAACAGCCCTAAAACCTGAGTATAGAGAGCGTTTCTTAAGTCAGGTAGGACCGCACTTAAGCGTGGTCGGCTTTTTATCCGCGAATTTAGTATCATCTCAATAATTTGGGGTGAACTCCCAGACCCTGTTTTTTGAGAAGATACCGAATTTACGCGAATTTTCGCTAATCTAAAGCACATTCGCGCAGATTTGCGAAGATTAGCGGATCGATTTTTTGCCCGTGGTAGGTAACCACACTTAACTGTGGTGTTACCTTAAGTCAGACCCTAAAGGTTTTCGCCGCAAAACAGAACCATCATTTGCAAAAAAGCGCCCACAAAACGTCGTTTTCGTAACCGTGGGAAACCTTTAGGGTCTTTGCCTACGAGTTAAGAAACAGTCTCTGAGGGCTGTTTTTGTCAGCGTCTTCTTTTAGAAGGTCGAAAAAATTATCCACAATAGCAGGGTCAAAATGTTTCCCGGAAGATAATCGTATATATTCAATCACCTGCTCCTCACCCCATTTTAGGCGATAGGGACGATCCGACCGAAGCGCATCCCAAACATCCACGACAGCAAAGATGCGCGCGGCGAGGGGTATCTCAGTCCCTTTCAATCCACGCGGATATCCGCTTCCATCCCATTTTTCATGGTGACAGTAGGCAATGTCCAAAGCGGGGCGCAGGAAGGTAATGGGAGAAAGCATTTCATGGGCAAATTCAGGGTGCTTGCGCATTAATTCCCATTCCTCCTTTGACAGATTTTTCGGCTTCAAGAGAATGTTATCGGGAACGGCAATTTTCCCCATGTCATGCAGAAGCGCTCCCCAGCGGATATAAATGATTTTCTCCTCGGCAATTCCCATTTTTCGCGCGAGACGCACAGTCAGATCGGTTACACGCTGGGTATGTCCATCAGTTTCTCTGTCGCGAAACTCCAACGCGCGCGACCATCCCACCAGGGTTTCATCGTATGCTTTTGCAAGTTCTGTAATATCCCGAAAAAATACGGCGATCTGGTCGGGTGTTGTTTGAATGGCATGGAATTCAAACACGCCGGAAGTGCGGGTATCCCTATATTCGAATTGCGAAACACTGTATTTGCCGCCGTATTTTGCCACGTGCTTAAAACGGAGCGGCAGATCGGTTCTTGCCAGGGCGGGGAATACCTCATCCAGTGTTTTGTCGACATAATGACTCTTATCCATGCGCAAAATCTCATCGGCAGACTGGTTGGTTTGCAGCAAAATCAGGTTGTCATTGATCAACTCATAGATATGCGCGCCAAAGGGCGCTGAATCCACGATCTCCCGCAGTCGTTTTTCACGGTCTTGAAGTTCCTTTTCCGCCCGTTTGCGCTCGGTAATATCAAGGAACGAAGCCATCATCACCGGCCGGACATCCTGCTCACGGACCATGTTTGCCGAGACAAGGACATCGAATATTGTTCCATTCTTTTTTGTGCCGCGCATTTCACCGATCCAATTCCCTTTTTCGTTCAATGCATTTACGACCTTGCCAACCTGCTCTTCAGATTCCCAAAAACTTACCGCCGGTCTGCCGAGAACTTCGGCTTCCCCGTCATAGCCCCACATAATCAGGAATGCTTCATTGACATAAGTCAACCGCCCTTCAAGATCAGCCAGCGCAATGGCGCTGATGGAGGCCGCCATGGCGCTGTCCTTGACCAGCAGCGCCTCCTCCGCCCGCTTTCTTTCGGTAATATCCTGCACCATGCCCACAGAGCGGACGGGGGTTCCATCCAGCGCATAGAATGTTTCACCGCGCTCATACAGGAATTTAATACGCCCATCCGCCATCAATAGCCGATGAGTTGTATCATAAGGTTTATGCGATGCGACTGAATTGAGATAGGCTTCGTTTACTTTTTCACGGTCATCCGGGTGGACAAGGTCAAGAAAGGCTTCATAAGAGGCGTCAAATCTCGATTTATCGATCTCAAAGATATGATATATCTCATCAGACCAGTAAAGATGATCGGTAACCAGGTCAAGTTCCCAACTCCCAATCTGGGCGATGCGCTGCGTCTCATAAAGACGCTGTTCGCTCAACCTGCGCGGAGTCACATCCTGATGCGTGATGATGACCCGTCCGCTTCGATCCTTCAAAGGAAGCACACGCATCACGAACCAGCGCAGGTTCACCGTAGTGTGGCAGGGATATTCCATGGTGAAATAGTTTTTCGCACCGCTTAACACCTCGCGGATGCCGTCAAGAGCCTCCTTTGCGCTTTCATCGCCCGACAACGCCGATTTTTCGCAAACTTCCAGGTAATTTACACCGACGGGCTTGCGTACTTTTTCGTCCGCATTATTCCTATCGGCAAATTCCTGCCAGGCGCCATTGACGGATACAATCGCCCCCTGCGCATCCACCACTGCAATTTCCGCCGAGAGCGAATTGAAGATTGCATTCGCAAAGTTGGCGCTTTCGACAACCTTCCTTTCCGCCTCCCTGTTTTCAGTAATATCGTGTAATATCGCCCCAAAGAATGTTTTGCCATCCTCGTTTATTTTCAGGATGCTCGCCTTAGCCGGAAAAACGGACCCGTCCCTGCGGCGCCCTGATATTTCCATTCTGTTGTTCATATCGCGCGAAGTTTCCCGCATCCCCACAAACTTCCTGACATGGGCGGAATGAATTTCGGATGCCGAGGGCGGCAGGAGAATATCCAAAGGTTGACCAATGACCTCCGAGGCATTGTAGTGAAAAATACGCTCGGCGCCTTCGTTGAAGATGGCAATATTCCGCTGATCGTCCATCACGATGATCGCTTCGCGGGCAAGTTTAATGATCCCGGCAAAGAGCGAGCCGAATCCCGCTTCTGATGGCGCTTGTGCCTTTTCTACCCTTTTTGTCATGTCCGGATCACCTCACATCAAAGATACTACCATGCACGATGCCCTATTTTATAGCAAAACAACACGAAACAAGCCGGATGGTGGCGGCAGTAACAATGAGTCTCATATAATGCCCACGGTCATATCATGCCCGCAGGGTACAAATTGCGCTTTCCCGCCTTTGAAAAAGCGCAATTTGTGACCGCGCTGGGTATAATTGACTCTACTGCAAAAAGATGCTTAAACACAAAGGCTTGCACTGAGCATGTCGAAGTGACACGAAGGTTAAATAATGAATTCTCTACCGTACATTTTCCTCGCAAAGAAACCCTAAGAGAGTGTTTCTTAAGTCCTTTTTTGGACACGGATTACATATATGGTGACATATGGCACTATCACCGATTTTCAACGAGAATTTCCCATGAAGCCCTCTTCTGCCATCGCCCAAGCTTGCCCCAACATAGCATTGGCGATGTAATCTCAAGGGAACACAATATTTGCTCTCAGCAAGGCTGGTTTTGCCTAAATATGGTGGTCGCAAAGGTTCGAAGGCTGAAAATGATGACGCCCCTGCTCCAGCAGGAGCATCTTGTTTGTTTTTTGCAAGTACATTAGCCAAACGCCCACATCAATAAATCAAATCAACCGTTGCTCTTTGCTGCACCAGGACTCATTAACCACCAGCATGTTATGCCCAAAAAGCCATCGCATTTCACTTCGAGTTTGGCCCTGATTTCATCAAAAATGCCCGATATGAAATGCAGACCTTGTACAGTATGGGGAATCTAGAGATTGCAAAGAAGGCATTTGGAATCGCTTGCAGAGATGATGACTTTCGTTGATGCGCCCGACGAAGACGCGCCCAAACGGATCGGTTACGGATTGGGCGTCAGGCAGATGGTCATTGGCAGGGAAAGTTTCGTCGGTCACACGGGCGCGATCCCTGGCTACTCGGCGGTCACGGTGTTTGGGATTGATAATGGAATTACAATCGCCATTCTGAACAATCTGTCCGTCATCGAGCAGGAACGATTGCTGGCGGAGATTATGAATGCACTAAATCCGTAACGCAGCTCGTACCGCAAAATTTATTTGCGATTTTCTACCGTACATTTAGCCTAAAATGCGCGCCCGAAATTTCCTCGTATTTGTACGGTAGAAAATTTTGCGAGACAGGGCACATTCTCTTACGCGCCCGTTGCCATGCGTCTTTTTAAACAAACCATCGTCTATCTCCGTATCCATCCATTGTCAAGGAAACATCTCATGCAAAACATCGAATACCGAATCAACCAAGCCATCAGCATCGAGCAATTCATTGACCTGCTGAACCGCTCCGCGCTCGCCGCGCGCCGTCCGCTCGAAAGCGCGGAACGAATCCAGCGCATGCTGGATCACGCCAACCTGACCGTCACCGCCTGGGACGGCGATAAACTCGTCGGCGTTTCGCGCTCGCTGACAGATTTCTCGTTTTGTTGTTACCTCTCCGATCTCGCGGTGGACAAGTCGTACCAGCATTCGGGCATTGGCAGGGAACTTATCAGCCGCACGCGCGAAGCGGCGGGGCTGGAATGTACGCTTCTTCTGCTCTCCGCGCCCGCCGCAATGGGGTATTATCCGAAGGTCGGATTTGAAAAACTGGAGAATGCCTTCGCCATCAAGCGCGAGAAATAAAATCATGAACTCTATCGCCAAAACCCACATCATCCTCTACATCAAAGACCAAGCCCGAAGTGCGGAGTTCTACTCTCGCGTCTTGAATTGCCAGCCGTCCCTCAACGTGCCTGGCATGACCGAGTTCGCCCTCTCCGAGACCTGCGTTCTGGGACTCATGCCCGAGGCAGGAATCAAACGCCTGCTCGGCGACAAACTGCCCGACCCCGCACCGGCGGCGGGAGTTCCCCGCGCTGAAATCTACCTACGCGTGACGAATCCCGCCGCATATCATCGCCGCGCCATCGAAGCGGGGGCGACTGAATTGAGCGGACTAAGAGACCGCGATTGGGGCGACCGCGTGGCGTACTCGCTTGATCTCGATGGTCACGTGTTGGCGTTTGCGGAGCAGAGCGAATAACCTTGCGTCTTTTGTGTCATTTCTGCGTCTATCATTACGGAGACTAAAATGTCCAAACTCAACCAGCAATTTCAACTGCCCGACGGGCGCAAACTCGGCTATGACGAGTACGGCGCAGCCGATGGCAAGCCCATCTTTTACCTGCACGGCTCGCCGAGTTCGCGCGTCGAGTTTTCCCTCTTCGGCGATGACGCGCTGGCGAAATCGCTGAACGTCCGCCTGATTGCGGTGGACCGTCCAGGCATGGGACTCTCCGATTTCCAGTCGAACCGCCGCCTGTTGGATTTTCCCCGTGACCTGCTTGCGCTCGCCGATCACCTGAACATCGAACGCTTTTCCATTCTTGCCTATTCGCTCGGCGGAATTCACGGCCTGGCGTGCGCGTACGCCATCCCCGAACGATTGACGAAGGTGGGCATTGTCAGCGGCGCGGCGTTGTTTACCGAACCCGCACTCATGCAAAACATCAACGCGGGGACGCGGAAGTATCTCACTCTGCCGCGCAAAAATCCTTTCGCCGCGCGACTGTTTTTGGGGATGATGGCGATGATGATTCGCTTCGCTCCGAACCTGATGACCGCCTCTGCCGCCTCCAACCTCCCCACGCCTGATCTCCCCATCGTGGCTGACTCCAACTTCCAAGCGGGATTCGTCCACATGCTGCGCGAAGCCCTCCGCAATGGGACGCGCGGCGCATTCCACGAATCCCTGCTGTCGGTCACGGACTTCGGCTTTCGTTTGCAGGAGATTCAAACGCCGCTTCATCTCTGGCACGGGGAGGCGGATCAAAACGTCCCTGTGGAAATGGCTCGGTTTGTCGAATCCGCCGTCCCGAAGTGTGAGGCGGAGTTTTATCCAAACGAAGGGCATCTATCGTTATTCAAAAAGAACGCGGAGGAAATCATTCGCGCATTATGACGTACCGCAACATTCATGTTGCACCTCGCAAGGAGAAACCATGAATCAAAAATCCGTCCCTCAACTCGGCTTCTGGTCGTCTGTCGTTGTCACGCTGATGATCGCGCTGTTCTTCATCTCGCTGGCCATCGGAAACCAAAGCCTGATGTTCGCTTCGTCGTTTCTGCTTGCGCCCGCCTTCGTGGCGATGATGACGAGTATTCATCACTATGCCGCGCCAGAGAAAAAAGTTTGGAGTCAACTCGGTCTGTCGTTTGCCATCATCTACGCGGTACTGTGTGTGCTGGCTTATTACATCCAACTGACCTTTGTTGCCAACAACTACCTGCCCGTCGCGGAAGAAGCCGTTCTGCCTTTCGTGTTCATTCCTGGCACGCCGCTATTCGCGCAGGACATGCTCGGATACGCCTTCATGACCGTTGCGACGCTCGCCGCCGCGCCCGTTTTCGCTGGCGGGAAACTGGAGAGTTGGATCAAATGGCTGTTTGTTTTCCATGCGATTTTGTTCCTGCCCGCCATCGTGATTCCCGCCATTCCCATGCCTGTCAATGAGGCTGGCACGGGGGTCGGCGATCTGGTCGGCAGGTATGCCAACATGGTATGGTGTGCTTACTTCGGGACGGCAACGACTCTCGTGACTTTGTTATTCAAGCGAGTAAAATAGAAAGCATGAATGCAACTCTCGACACCATCTACACCGACTTCCATGTCAAACTGCATCGCTTCATCGCGGGACGTGTCCCCGACCCCGACACTGCCGAAGACATCTTGCAGGACGTCTATCTCAAGATTCATGCGAAGATGGACGGCTTGCGCGAAGAAGACCGACTCGAAAGTTGGATCTACCAGATCACGCGCAATGCCATCGTGGACTACTACCGCCGCGCCCGCCCGCAGGATGAACTTTCGGAATCGCTCGCTTCTCCCCTCGACGATGAGCCTGATGCGGTCTCCCAACTTGCCTCCTCGGTCAAAGGAATGCTGAACTGCGTCCCCGAAAAATACCGCGAAGCGTTGGAACTGACCGAGTTGCAGGGACTTTCGCAGATCGAACTGGCAACCAGACTCGACATATCGGTATCAGGCGCAAAGTCCCGCGTGCAGCGGGCGCGGGAAAAACTCAAGGAAGCGTTTCTCGATTGCTGTCATTTCGAGTTTGATCGGCTTGGTAACGTGGTGGACTATCATCCCAACTGTGAAAAGTGCGCGGATCCCAATTATCCCAACAACCGCGACGATTGTTGATTCCGATTATTTCCATACCGCAACACATCGCCCCTGAATGGGGATTTCTGTTGCCTCGCCGTGCGAGATAAATCTCGCAATACCGCTAAGAACCTGTCCGAAAAATCGGAGTGCAGACTTTAGTCTGCTTTAGAATTGCGGACTGAAGTCCGCGCTCCGAAGATTTTCGGATAGATACTAAGACCGTGCCAACCTCGGCGCGGTCTTTTTTTGCGTCCTTTCACAACCCTCTGCGTCTACCAAAGCAAGACAAGAAAGGAGACGAATCACAATGGATTCTCTAATTGAACTTTTTACCAAAACCACCCTGCAAGTCTGGCACACGTTGTCCGCAAACTGGATCTTCCTCCTCGCCAGCGCGGTCATCGCTGCGGCGCTCAAACTGTACGTGAATCAAGACCGCGTCGGGGCGTTCCTCCAGCGCAACCGCAAAGCGGGCGTGTTGATCGCCACGGGCGCGGCGGTCACAACGCCTTTATGTTCGTGCGGCACGACTGCCATCATCCTCGGCATGATGGCGGGAAACATGCCCTGGGCGCCCATCATCGCATTCATGGTTTCATCGCCGCTCACTTCCCCACAAGAGTTGATTTTCAGCGTGGGCTTGTTCGGCTGGAACTTTGCGTTGGCATTCTTCCTCGCGTCCATTTTGTTGGGATTGGCTGGTGGTGCGTTCGCGCACATTCTTGAAGCGCGCGGCTGGCTTGCAAATCAAGCGCGATTCAAACCCATCACTGGGGCGTCGGGCTTGACCGCTGCTGATGCCATTCAAACAAAACCGCGCGTCACGCTGAATCAATTCCTCAACGAAACGTATCTCGCGGGCAAACGCCTCGCGCTGTTCTTCCTCGGCTTCGCCTTCATCGGTTACCTGCTCAACAACCTCATTCCCTCGCAATGGATTTCAACGTTATTCGGCGCAGGGCAAATCTATGGCGTGCCGCTCGCTGCCTTGCTCGGCATTCCCTTCTACTTCAACACCGAAGCCTCCCTGCCCCTCGCTCGCACGCTCATGGACGCGGGTATGAGTCAGGGCGCCGTTCTCGCCTTCCTCATCACAGGCGCAGGCACATCCATCGGCGCAATCGTCGGAGCCTTAACCATCGCCCGCTGGCGCGTGGTCGCCCTCGTCATTGCGACGCTCTTCACGGGCGCGGTTCTCTTCGGCTACGGCTACAACATCCTGATCGGAGTCTTGTAAATGCACCGCCTCATCCACGACGTGAAATTCCTCACCAGCCCTCAAGCCGCTGGGCGACTCGCTGGCACGGAAGGCGCATATCGAACCGCGCATTATCTAAAAGCGGAATTGGACTCGCTGGGATTCGACTCCATGCTTCAACCTGTGGATGTCCCCGCCGCGCGCCTCATTTCTACCCCGCGCCTGATCGTTGGAACCCAAGCCTTTTCTCCCCGCCACGACTTTGCCGAGCTGACGGCGCTCTCCGCAGGCGGATATGTAAAAGGTCAACTGCTCGTCGTCCGCGAAGACGATTTGCTCCGCTCCGAAGATTTCAAGAGCAAAGTCGTCCTCATCCCCAAACGCCCCCAAAGATTCAACCTTGCTGAGACGGTCAACACCGCTGTTGAACTTGGAGCCGCCGCGCTACTCGTCGAACACGGCGAACCGCAATGGTTTCACAAAACCGTTTATTCGGGTAACGGCAAGATTCCCGTCCTGCGCGTGCGGACATCCATTGCCGAAGAACTCACGCAACAAAGCGGCGCACAGATCGAATTGGACTTGCCGCTCGAACGCGCGACTCGTCCCTGCAACAATGTCATCGGACTTCTGCGCGGCGACTCGGATTTCACCCTCGCCCTCACTGCCCACTACGACCACCTCGGCGACGATTCGGACGATGCCCGCTTCCCTGGCGCGTTCGACAACGCTTCGGGCGTTGCGACTATCCTGCAAACGGCGCGCGAACTAGCAAAGGAAAAATTGTCATTCAATTTGTTGGTCGCGTTTTTGACGGGCGAAGAATCGGGGCTGTGGGGCGCGAAGCAACTGATCGCCCATCCGCCCGCGCCGATTTCAGCCGTGATCAATCTCGACGGCATTGGCAGCGAATCCAAACTCAACGCGATGAGATTGGGGCATCGTCAACGCGGCGACCCGCTTGCTGAGTTCGGAGAAAGTATCTTGTCCAAGCGCAGCATTCAAGCGCAATGGATCAGTGGCAGTGACGACTCGTCCGCGTTCATCTCGAAGGGGATTCCCACGCTCGGGTTGGGGCAGCAGCCCACGGGTCAGGCGCGAAGCGTGATGCACACCCCGCTCGATACGTTCGAGTCGCTTCATCTTGAAACAATCCACCAAGGAGTCGAGGTCTTGGTGGAGATCGTCAAATCCATCCAAAATGTCATTGCGAGGCGGCGTACTTCCGCCGAAGCAATCTCCACGCTCACACAAGAGATTGCTTCACCGCTTCGCGGTTCGCAATGACATCACCCAAACAAAGGAGAAAAATCATGTCCACGCAAAATGAAAACCTGTTTGTCAAATTGATCAAAAAGTCGATGGGCTTGCCAACGGGCAAATCCGATTGTTGCGGCGCGCCCGCTGGTCAGTCGAGTGACTGTTGTGGTTCGAGCGGCAATAACGATTGCTGCGGCACGGAGACTTCGGACACTTCGCAGTCGTCTGGCTGTGGCGGCGATTGTTGTGGCGCGGAGAATGAAGCAGAACCCGTATCGTCTCCCGCTGTCGGTTCGTCCGCGATATAGTTGAGAAACCTTTAGGGTCTCGCAGACCCTAAAGGTTTTATCGAAAGGATTCAACTTATGTTCCATTCCATCCCTCCCGCCATGCTCGAGCGAATGAAATTTCTCGAAACCCGCGATATCGAAGATCGAACCGACGGCACGCCGCGCATACAACGCCTTCGCCAAATCCCGCCCGAAACGGGAAAGTTCCTTGCCCTGCTTGCGGCGGGCGCACCCGATGGCGATATCATCGAAGTAGGGACGAGCGCGGGGTATTCGACTCTCTGGCTCGCGCTCGCTGCTCAAACAACAGGTCGGCGCGTGACGACGTTTGAAGTGTTACCTGAGAAAGTCGAACTTGCCCGCGAGACATTTCGTCTCGCAGGCGTTGACTCCATCGTTAAATTGATCGCCGATGACGCGCGCAAACATATCGAGAGATTTGACCAAATCGCTTTTTGTTTTCTTGACGCGGAGAAAGAGGTCTACGGCGAGATTTACGAGATGGTAATTCCTTGTTTGGTCAAAGGTGGATTGCTCGTGGCAGACAACGCCATCAATCACCGCGAGACGTTACAATCTCTACTCGACCACGCAATGCATGATGAGCGCGTGGACGCTGTGGTCGTCCCGATTGGGAAGGGGGAATTGGTGTGCAGAAAAGTGTGAGGCGATGGGGAGACCACCTCGCCTATATGCAGGACGCATATAGTCTTGTGCCAGCCGTTTAAATTGTCACCCTGCCTTGTGGCGGGGAACCTTCGTCAAGCTTAACATAGTGGATGTTATGCTGTCTGATATGACCAATTGAAAGATTTGAATTGGTGTGACAGGAGGCGGTTGTCAAAATGGAGTAGATTGTCGAAACCTGGAATTCCATGTTTATGGACCAATATGCTGCGTGTCGGTGAGACTACACAGGCAATCGCAAGGGAGGTGTTTATGGTAGACTACTTTTGTTCTTCCTTACTTAGCAGGTTGCCATGTTGGTTAAAGAGAACAGCCTTATATAGGCTAAAATTCCATCAAAACGCTCATCTTTTTGTTCAAAACCACATATGAAATATACTACTGCCACCGCAATCTCTCATCCGAATATAGCTTTGGCGATGGTATCTCAAAGGAACACAATATTTGCTCTCAGCAAGGCTGGTTTTGCCTGGTGTGAAAATATGCTTCAGAAACAACCGTAGTGAACCCCAAACGTACATAAAGGCAGCCTTTCAAAACAGTTTTGGAACCCCCTTCTATGCCCAGCCTTCTTATCAAAACAAAGACCAACATCCCCGCGCTCAAACGTGACCTGGTTCTTCGCAAACGGATCAACGAAGCGCTCTCTGAAGGGATTCGGGCTGGGCGCAAACTGACCTTGATCTCCGCTCCGGCTGGGTTTGGCAAGACTACGCTGGTTTGCGAATGGTTGGAGATGTGCAAGATCCCTGCCGCGTGGGTTTCGCTGGATGAAAATGACGGCGATGCCGCCCGCTTCCTGACTTACCTTGTCACTGCTCTGCAAACCCTGATCTCTGGCGTCGGTGACGGTGTGTTGGCTGCGTTTCAATCGTCACAGCCAATAACCCCAAACGAATTATTAACCACGCTTCTCAACGAATTAAGCTCAATTGAAGATGATTTCATCCTCGTCCTCGATGATCTTCACGCAGTCGATTCTCGTGCAGTGGATGAATTACTGGCATTTCTCGTGGAGCATACGCCCCAACAGATGCACCTGATTATCACCACCCGCGAAGACCCCGCACTGCCACTCGCCCGGTTACGTGCCAAAAACCAATTGACGGAGATCCGCACCGCTGAATTGCGTTTTACCGAAAACGAAGCCGCCGATTTTCTTAACCAGGTCATGGGGTTGGATCTTTCCAGCCAAGATATTGCCGTGCTGGAAGCTCGCACCGAGGGCTGGGTGGCGGGGCTGCAACTGGCGGCATTATCCATGCAGGGCAAGGCAGATGCAACTGAATTCATCCATTCGTTTAGCGGAGCGAATCAATTTGTGCTTGATTATCTGCTGGAAGAAGTACTGCAAAAACAATCCGAATCTCTGCAAGGGTTTTTATTACGCACATCCATCCTGGACCGTTTGAGTGGCTCATTGTGTGATGCCTTGTGGCAGGGCAAAAAAAACTCAGCACAGGAGATATTGGAGCAGTTGGAACGCGCCAACCTCTTCGTCATTTCACTGGATGATGAACGGCGCTGGTATCGCTATCATCATCTTTTCCGCGACCTGCTTCGTCAACGATTGAATCAGAAGCTTGGCAAGGAAGAGGTTGCGGGAATACACATCCGTGCGAGTGAGTGGTTTGAGCAGAACGGTGACATTGGAGAAGCCTTCCGTCATGCCATCACTGCCGAAGATTTTGAACGAGCTGCCCGACTGACAGAGAGCGCCTGGCTGGGCATGGATGAAACCTTCCAGACGGGCACCTGGCTTGGGTGGGTGAACCAACTTCCGCTGAGTGTGAGGCGGGTTCGTCCTGTGCTGTTAACACAAATGGGTTGGTCACACATGGATGCGGGCAATGCTGAGGCGAGCGAGTCAAGTTTGAAGGATGCCGAAGCCTGTTTGAAGAATCCGCTTGAAGATCTGGTGATTGTTGAAGCAGAACAATTCCGTACGCTGCCCGCACGGATCATATTCGCCCGAGCTTACAATGCGCAAACGCAGAATCGTTTTGACGATGTGGTCAGATACGTTGAGACAACGCTGGATATGATCCCGCATGAAGACCAGTACATGCAGGCGCAGGCATCGTCGATCTTAAGCACCACGTATTGGGCAAGCGGCGAGTTGGACAAGACATATGTGTTCATGAGCAATTGGGTGGACGCGGCACAACAGGCGGATAATTTTGCTTTTGCGGTTGCAGCTTCATTTGCCAAGGCGGATATTCTGATTGCACAAGGGCGGCTGCGTGATGCGATTCAGGTCTATCAGACAGCCTTGAAATTGGCGACAACGCATGGCGTGGAAAGCATTACTGCACATCACCATTTGGGTTTGGGTCTGCTGTATCACGAAATGGGTGAGGATGAACGCGCTGCAAGTCATTTACAAAAGTCCTTTGAACTCGGCAGGCAAACCCCCATTGTAGATTGGGCATATCGCAAGAGTTTGGCACAGGCATATTTGAAAGAATTTGAAGGTGATTACGACGCCGCGCTGGAGGCATTGGATGAAGCCCAGCGTTTTTACGTGCGCACGCCCATTCCCAATCTGCGCCCTGTAGGTGCGATGAAGGCGCGCATTTATCTCAAGCAAGGGCAGCTTATGAACGCGCAGACATGGGCGCGCAAGAGCGGTTTAACTTTGCGCGATGCTCCAGATTATCTGCATGAGTTTGAGCGCGTTACACTGGCAAGAATCGCGCTGGCGAAAGTCAATGTTAATTTCAGTGATGTGGTGAGTTCATTGGAACGTCATTTGAAACTGGCAGAAACTCAAAACCGCCTTGCCAGCCAGATCGAGATTTTGATCGTGTTGTCCCTTGCCTTCCATGCAAAGGGAGAACAGGCAAACGCCATCGACTTGCTGGAGCAAGCCCTAAAACTTGCCAAATTTGAAGGCTATTTGCGGCTTTTCGTTGACGAAGGTGAACTCATGCGATTGTTGATTTTGGATTTACGATCTGCGCTTGAAAGCTCGGCGCGGACTGAAGTTCAGCCTTTGTTTGGTTATGTGGAAAAACTTTTGGCAGGGTTTTCTCAACCGACACAACTTCAAAAATCCAAAACTGAAATGATCGACCCTTTGAGCGATCGCGAATTCGAAGTATTACGTCTCATTGCACAGGGACTTTCCAATCAGGAAATTACTCAGAAACTGTTTGTGGCATTGAGCACGATCAAGGGGCATAACCTGCGCATTTTTGCCAAACTGCAAGCCAAAAGCCGCACCGAAGCGGTGGCACGCGCCCGCGAACTGGGCTTGCTCTAACCCCAACAATACTCAAAACAATACTTTTGGTCCTAACGGCAATACTCTCCTGCCGTTATATTCGCGCACGTTGACGATGACTCACTTCTACGAAATTCGGATCGCAGGGCATCTGGATGCCCACTGGGCAGACTGGTTCGACGGTATGTCCATCACACTGGAAGAGGATGGAACCACGCTTCTTTCTGGACCTGTGCCTGATCAGCCCGCCCTATATGGGTTGCTGCGAAAGGTACGTGACCTCGGTCTTCCACTCGTTTCGGTGAACCAGATAACAGTCACTTTGAGTCAACAAATTCTAAATAAAAAAAGGAGTAATACAAAAATGAATGCAAATACCACCAAAAAGCTCGACACGAAAGTTCTGCTCTCTACCCTATGGATCGTCGTCATGATCAACATGCTGAAAGCGGACATCCTTTCAGGATTCATCCCCGCCATGTCGGAGGAGTTGGCAAGGACTTCTGTCAGCGTCGGAGCATCCATTCCTCAATTGATGCTTTTCGGCGCGATTATGGGGCAACTCGGCATTGCCATGATCATCCTGTCCCGCGTGTTGAAGTACGAAATCAATCGCTGGGTCAATATCGTCGCGGGCATCGTCACCATTGCCTATATCTGGGTCGGTATGACGACATACCCTCACTACATTGTCATCGCCACGGTTGAGACGCTCTGTCTGCTGCTGATCGTCTGGTTTGCGTGGAAATGGCGCGACTCCGAAGTATAGAAGTGAATCTGATGAAAGCCATTGTTTTCAACCAATACGGCACGCCTGATGTACTCAAACTGGCAAATGTTCCCGTGCCGACCTCAAAAGATGACCAGGTGCTGGTCAAGGTCTTTGCCGCCTCCGTCAATTCCGCTGATTACCGCCTGCTAAGCGGACCAATTCCGCGCATTATGGGATTTGGACTATTCAAGCCGA
Organism: Anaerolineales bacterium; assembly: GCA_030680155.1. GTDB lineage: Bacteria > Chloroflexota > Anaerolineae > Anaerolineales > Villigracilaceae > Villigracilis. The sequence goes on along the minus strand of JAUXWL010000104.1, from coordinate 1,391 downwards.
AAGACAAGATCATGGGTGCGGATATTGCCGGGCGCATCGAGGCTGTGGGGAAAAACGTCACCCGCTTCAAGCCGGGCGACGAGGTCTTCGGTGATATTTCCACGGGCTTTGGCGGTTTTGCTGAATATGTCTGCGCACGTGAATCTATTCTGGTGAAAAAGCCTGCCAACCTGACCTTTGAGCAAGCGGCAGCAGTGCCGATGGCGGCGGTAACGGCGTTGCAGGCGCTACGTAAGGGTGGCGTTCAGCCCGGGGACGCTGTGGCAATTGTCGGCGCGTCTGGAGGCGTAGGGACGTTTGCAGTGCAGATCGCCAAAGCGCTCGGTGCGAACGTCACAGCAATATCCAGCACCCAGAAATTGGAACGACTCCGCACGCTGGGTGCAGACCACGTCATTGACTACACCCGCGAGGATTTCACCCGCATCTCTCGACGCTATGACCTGATTCTGGCTGTGAACGGTTATCGCCCGCTCGCGGACTATCGCCGCGCGCTCAGCCCGCAGGGGACGTATGTTATGGTTGGCGGAGAAGGCAGGCAAATTTTCGAGTCGCTGATGATGGGTCCGCTTGTCTCACGGCGCAACGGGCAGACGGTGACGAATTTGATGGCGTCACCCAACGCCGATGATCTGTCTTTCGTCAAAGACTTGATCGAGGCGGGCAAAGTCACTCCGGTGATTGACCGCACCTATCCGCTTGAGAACACGGCGGAGGCGGTTCGCCATGTGGGTGCTGGCCATGCCGCGGGAAAGGTTATCATTCGCATCAAGAAGACCTTATGAACCATACCGAACTTTTTCACACCTACCTGAACCACTACGCCAACAAAAAACTGGAGGCAATCTCCGCCATGCTCGCCGAGGAAGTTCACCTGCGCGACTGGAACATTTCTGTTCACGGCAAGGCTGCGGCAATCCGCGAAACGGCTAAAAATTTTACCAAAGCTGAAAGCATTGAAACCCGTGTACTGGCGCTGTACGAAAACGCCGACACTGTTGCCGGGGAGGTGCATATTATCGTAAACGGGACAATTGAATTGTATGTGGTAGATGTGATCGCGTTTGATGTACATGGCAAGATCAAAGCCATCCGCTCGTACAAGGGACGGGACAATTGATGTTGTCGTTGTAAACTGATTATTGACCACCGTCCACTGTCCATCGTCTGATACCCGCCGTGTCTTTATGCCTTCGTGATAAACTTTGCTTATGATTACAGCCACCGCTATCAGCCATCCGAATATTGCTTTCATTAAATACTGGGGCAATCGTGATAACGCCCTGCGACTACCCGTCAACGGTTCCATTTCGATGAATTTGGATGGACTGTTTGCCCGCACCACGGTCACGTTTTCCGCTTCGCTTTCGACAGACAGCCTGCTCATCAAC
>JAUXWL010000276.1 GCA_030680155.1 Anaerolineales bacterium | reverse complement strand
AAAACCAAACCTCAGCCGCGAATTCCACGAATTTTCGCAAATTGGTTTTAAAAATCTGCGTGAATTAGCGAAATTCGCGGCAAAATGCTCTGGCTTTGAGACCTGGAAATGACAGATACTGACTTGTGGGTAATCACCAGTTTTTAATCATCAATTCGCAGGATATGGGTCAGGATGGTCGCGCCCGAGCCGCCGATATTCTGCGCCATGCCAATCTTCGCCCCATCCACCTGTGTTTTGCCGCACTCGCCGCGCAACTGCTGGACGACTTCCACGATCTGATACATGCCCGTCGCGCCAACGGGATGACCACGCGCCTTCAACCCGCCTCGCGTACAGACGGGGAGCCTGCCCTGTGGACTAATGGCATTTTCCAACCCCAAGCGGACTCCCTGCCCCCGTTCCGCGAATCCGCTGGCTTCGAGCGAGAGCGCCGCCATAATGGAGAAAGCGTCGTGTAGTTCAAAGAGATCAATCTGATCGGGTGAAACTCCCGCCATGTCATACGCCTTTCTGGATGATAAATACGCCGCCTGCAAAAACAGCGGGTCGCGGCGCGAATGGACGGCAATCGTATCCGTTGCCGCTGCCGAAGCCGCAATCACAACCCTGGGCTTGCGCGTCACTTTCTCGGCAGGGACGATGATGACGGCTGCCGCTCCATCGCCCACCGGCGAGGCATCCAGCAGATTGATGGGCGTGGCCACCATCGAAGATTTCTCGAACTTTTCAACCGTCACTTTTTCATGCAAACGCGCATACGGATTGTGCATGGCATTGGCATGGGCATTGATGGAAAACGGCGCAAAGTCTTCATGCTTCCAGCTAAATTCGCGCATGTAGCGGCGCATCACCAATGCGTTGAGTCCCACGAACGAGACGCCCTGCTCCGCTTCGTAATCGGCATCGGCGGCGGTGGCCAAGGCGGCAGTGATATCCCTGCCCGCTTTGTCGGTCATCTTTTCGACGCCCACTACCAGCGCAGACTCTACGTCGCCGGAGGCCACAGCCATGAGCGCAGAGCGAAGCGCGGCGGCTCCCGATCCACAGGCTGCTTCGATTTTGACGGCTTCCTGTTTCCATAATCCGATCCAATCGCTGAAGAACGTCCCCAACTGGTTCTGTCCGCTGACCATGGAGGAAAGCATGTTGCCGACGTAAAGCGCATCGACCTTATCCATGCCTGCATCCTGCATGGCGAGGAACGCCGCCTCGCCGCCCAACTCACGCAGGGATTTGTTCCAGTGTTCGTCAATTTTTGTTTGACCAATTCCAAGGATGGCTACTTTTCTCATAAGACCTCGATGCTGATTCTAATGCATCCTGCTATCAGGAGCTATCATGAATCCTGTTGCAATTGCCGTGTTTTCTTGCTATGCTGTATTTAAAAAAGGAGATAAAGTGTATCGGATTATTGGATTGTTGCTTGCTTTCGTTTGGATTACGGGGTGCGCCTCACGACCTACGGCGGAAACTGCCACTGGCGCTACAGCATTGCCCACGCCTGAACTTCGCTGGTCGGTAAGCTTGACCCAGTCTGGCGGCATCATGGGACTGATGCGTTCCATCGAAATCAATTCGGACGGTGAATTTTCGGCAACCGATGAACGCCTGGGCAAAACCGTTTCTGGAAAATTGACGGAGGATGAACTCGCGGAACTTCAGATGCTGGTCACAAACTTGAAATTTACCGAGCCGCCGCGTCCCAACGCAGTCTGCGCGGATTGTTTTGTATATGATTTTCAAATTCAAACAGGAGGCAAGACGTCATCCATCCAACTGGACGACATCACCCTGCCCAACTCAGGCTTGGAATTATTGGCTGCAAGTTTAGTGGAGCTGCTTAATGTTAAGTTGAGGTAAATCTCATGGAACATGCAGAATGGTTGGAGAAATATTTCGAACGGGTCGCCCAGTCATGCGAGGAGGGGCGTGAGGCGGTGGAATATGTCCGTGCGCAAGGTTCACGCGTGGGCATCAAAAAGGCGCGGAAAAGTGTGGGCGCATTCTTCACGCTCACGCGGCGGTTGCATTTGAACGCCGTCCATTTCACCTACGAATCTTCGCTGGAGAATCCGCACGCATGGACGCTGTTCATCCATGAGGCCTGCCATCTCAAACAAGGCGTGGTGGTCGCCATGTCCATTTACGGTGAATTGGAAGCGTGGCAGACGGAATTTCGCGTCTATCAAAAAATAAGCGGCAAAACATTAAAGCCCCTCTTGAATGAGTTACTGTCCTTCCCCCTTGATCTAAGTCGCAACAATCTGCGCCGCGCGCGAGAAATTATGATGGAGCACGCGGGCAAAGGCTACGGCGCGAACCTTCTGCCGTTGTATCCCATTCCGAAAGAGGTTAAGTATTGGGTTACACGCAAGGTTAGTCAACCAGACAACCAATTGCAAAATCAATAGGATTTTTTAATGTAACGCGCTTCGTTTCCATGTATGATGACTTCAGGAACAAGAAAGGAGGTTGCGATAGAGACACCACCTAAAGCAAGTTCAAAGGGGAAGGGCGAGACGCCCTGACCTGGTCGAAGCCCCGCTTTTGCACCAGACGTTCCCCAAACGAAAGGAAGGCTGCAAAGATCGCCTCCTTCCCCTACATTTACAATAGAAGTTAGAAGTGTGACGGACGGGTAGAACCCGTCCGTCTTTTTGTTTATTGGCAATTCACTACAACTGTTTTATATCATACCCACAGTCACAAATGCGTTTTCCCCCTTCCAAAAAAGCGCAATTTGTGACCGCACCCCATTCCAAGACTGGCTCACCTGTCAGTACCCGCACTCCAGCGCCAGGAAACATATCATCAGTGACCTGGCGCTCTTCTTTTCATGGGCAGGGAAACCAACCGCCCTCGGAGATTTTTCCGTTGGATGTGGCATTTTTACTGCGTAGAATCCCCATTATTGTGCATCAGTCAAACATTACGAGTAATTGGCAGCCAATTACTCGTGTCGTGGAAAAAATCTTTCTAAAAACTGCGCAGGATTTAGGACAAGCATATTTTTTCCAAGCAAAGGTTTATAATGCTTTAGGTTTCCCGTGACTAACGCATCTGCCTCTGATGTAATGAATACTTCCGCGAACATAATATCATCGAGGTCTGTGAAGCCTTCTATGGAAAGCTTTTCAGACTCAATATAATGGCCAGACACTTCAATGTGATTTACGATAGCAAATGCCTTTGAGGGATGGATATGAAATTCTTGACGCGACAAAACCTCCTCATACTCTCCAAGTATCCGATTGTCATAAGCCACAACAACCTGATCCCCTAAAATCAGGTCAAGAATCTTAGCCGGGGCGCCTTTGGTACTAAGCAGACTGCTGATCAACACATTTGTATCCAAAACAATCGTCAACATCAGCGCTTCCGGTCGGCTCTGGTTTTTTTGATAACAGCATTGACATCCTTTAGTGTCATTTTATCCAGACCATCCCTGCGTGCCTGGCTTCGTATTGAACGAGCGGCCATTTGTGCCCTCAAACGCGATACCATCAAAAGAATATCTTGGATGTTCTCGTCGTCCAGGTTTATCATCACGGCGAATGGTTTGTTATCGACTGTCACAACTAACTCACCCTCGCTCGCCAATTTTTTTCGAAGAGTGGAAGGCTCATTTCGCAAATCTCGATAGGGCACGAATTGCATGGTTAACTCCTTTTGTAGCGTCTTTTGCTACACTATCTTACTCGATTCTCGAAAGTTAGTCAATTTATCCATCTCTCCTCGAAAACTAACGCCTCTCGAGAGTATTCAAGGTTGAGGAATTGTTACCAATATGGGGATTCCCCATATTGGTCGCTATAGCCCATCCATCGCCTTGCGCATCTGCTCCAGCCCCTCCTTCAACAACCTGCGTGACGTGCCAAAGTTGATGCGGACATGTTCCTCCCCTTCCTTGCCGAAAATCTTCCCATCACTCAAGCCAACCTTTGCCTTATCGCGGAAGAACTCAAACGGCGAACCTTCGATGCCTGCCTGCGTGAAATCCAGCCAGCCGAGATAGGTCGCATCAGGAATCGTGGTGCGGACATTCGGCATGTACTCCGTCACATAGTCCACCAGAAAATCGCGGTTGGAAGTTAAATATCGGAGCAAGTCATTCAGCCACGTGTCGCATTTACCTAAATAGGCTGTATGTGCAGCGTGAAGTCCTGGGCTGGCGACGTGCAGTCGCAAATGATGCAATTCCTTTTCAAACGGCTCACGCAATTCCTTGTTGGGAATGACAGCAAATCCACAGAA
>JAUXWL010000080.1 GCA_030680155.1 Anaerolineales bacterium | reverse complement strand
CCAAGCACATCGAACCCATCGCAGATACCTTCGCCTATTGCCTGTTGAGAAATCATTTTCATGTGTCGTTGAGAACAAAATCGGAAGAGGAGATTATTAAAACCCTAAAGGTCTCTCCCGCCAGCCAAGGTCATGTCAAGCAAGGTAACTTTGTCAACAGTGAAACTGGTCAGTCAAAAAGACCTTTAGGGTTTATTAACGGAAAACCTTTAGGGTCTCCCATATTAGGTGATGACTACTTGAGCCAGCAATTCTCCAACTTCTTCAACGCCTATGCCAAATCCATCAACAACGCTTACAATCGAACGGGCAGTCTGTTCCAACATCCCTTCGGGCGTGTGCCAATCACATCCGACCGCCAGTTTTGGAATGTCATCGCCTATATCCACCAGAACCCGCAAAAGCATGGGTTTGTACAAGACTTCCGTGATTGGAAATGGTCATCGTATGGGGTACTACTATCTGAGAAGCCAACAAAACTAAACCGTGACGTGGTCATGGAGTGGTTTGGGAATAAGCAATCGTATATTGAGTTACACGAACAATGGGTTTCAGACGCGGATGCCAAGTGGTTTGCGGAGGATGATTATGATTAATAATTTTGAATTAAACCCTAAAGGTTTTCATCGTAAACAAAACCCTAAAGGTCTCCACCGTAAATTATCGCCTTGTTTGACAAGAGAGTCTCGCAATCAATCGTAACAATTAACCAAGAAGACCTTTAGGGTTTATAACCACCAATGACAACTATCTACGAATCCGAAATCGAAGAAATTGCCCTCGACCTTCTCTGCGATGAGAACGGTTACGAGATTCGCTTTGGTCCCGATCTTGCCGAAGGCACAGGCAGGGAACGCGACTATAACGAAGTCGTCTTGTCCAAGCGCCTGCGTTCCGCGATTGACCGTATCAATCCCAATATTCCCGCTGGCGCTCGGGATGACGCCTTCAAAAAGGTCATGCGCTCGGCGGCGTTGACTGTCATTGACAACAACGAAGCCTTTCACCATCTGCTGGTGGATGGTGTGGATGTCAAATTCAGCGTTGGCGATGGCAAGACTCGCACTGACAAGGTTTGGTTGGTTGATTTCATAAATCCGGAGAATAATGAGTTTCTGGCGGTCAATCAATATACAGTTATCGAGAACAACAATAACAAACGCCCCGATATTGTCATCTTCATCAACGGCTTGCCCTTGGTGGTCATCGAGTTGAAGAACGCGACCGATGAAAATGCCGACGTAAGCGCGGCGTTTCGTCAACTGCAAACCTATCAGCAACTCATCCCTTCCCTGTTTACCTATAACGCCTTCCTCATCATCAGTGACGGCTGGTTCGCGAAAGCGGGCACGCTCTCCAGCGATTATCCGCGCTTCATGGAATGGAAGACCGCCGATGGTGAAACGATTATCGATTCAAAGACCCAGCCCGAACTGGAGCTGATGATCAGGGGCTTGCTCAACAAAAAGACTCTGCTGGACTGCGTCCGTCATTTCATTGTGTTTGAGCATACAAGAGAAAAGACGGTCAAGAAGATCGCCGCCTATCACCAGTATTACGCAGTCAACAAAGCCATTGCATCCACCCTCCGCGCCGCAAGTATGGCGGATTTCAAATCCGCCATACGAGCTGCCGAAGACCCCGCCTTATATGGTCTGCCGAACGTCACCGAGCAACTCAAAGGAGATCGACGCGCGGGCGTCATCTGGCACACGCAAGGCAGCGGCAAGAGTCTTTCGATGGTCTTTTACACGGGCAAGCTGGTGCTGGCTGAGGAAATGAACAATCCCACCATCATGGTGCTGACCGACCGCAACGACCTTGACCAGCAATTATTCGAAACCTTCACCAATTGTCAGGGGCTGCTGCGCCAAACTCCCACGCAAGCCGCCAACCGTGACGAGTTGAAAAAACTGCTTGCCGTGGCATCGGGCGGCATTGTCTTCACCACCATTCAAAAATTCCTGCCCGATGAAAAGGGCGCCACCTATCCCCTGCTCACTGACCGCCGTAATGTAGTGGTCATTGCGGATGAAGCCCATCGCAGTCAATATGATTTTATAGACGGCTTCGCCAAACACATGCGCGACGCCCTGCCGAACGCTTCTTTCATCGGGTTTACTGGTACGCCCATCGAGAAAGAGGATAAGAACACCCAGGCAGTTTTCGGCAACCACATTGATGTCTATGATATTCAACAAGCCGTGGAAGACGGCGCGACAGTCCGCATTTATTACGAAAGCCGCCTTGCCAAAATATCCCTGTCCGAAGCCGACCAAAAGATACTCGACCAGCGCGTGGAAGAAGTCACCGAAGATGACGAACTGACCGAACGCCAGAAACGCTTCGCCAAATGGACAGGCAAGGAAGCCGTGGTTGGCAGTAAAAGCCGCATCAAACAAGTTGCCGCTGATCTGGTGACTCACTTTGAACAACGTACCTCTGCCGCCGAAGGCAAAGGCATGATCGTCTGCATGTCCCGCCGCATCTGCGTTGAACTGCATAAGGAAATCATCGCCCTGCGTCCGCACTGGTACAACTCGGAAGATGATAAAGGCGCGATCAAAGTTGTGATGACAGGTTCCGCCAGTGATCCGCTCGACTGGCAGGAGCACATCCGCAACAAACCGCGCCGCAAGTCCATTGGCGACAGGTTGAAAGACCCGAATGACTCCTTGAAACTCATCATCGTGCGTGATATGTTCCTGACGGGCTTTGACGCGCCCTGTCTGCACACCATGTACATTGACAAGCCCATGAACGGTCACACGCTCATGCAAGCCATTGCCCGCGTCAACCGTGTCTTTGGCGATAAAGAAGGCGGCTTGATCGTTGATTACATCGGCATTGCTCAGGACTTGAAAAACGCGCTGGCTATTTACGCCGCCCAAAAAGGCAGAGGCGAAATCAAGCACGATCAGGAAGAAGCCGTCGCCAAAATGCTTGAAGTCCACGAAGTTGTGGCGGATATGTTTTATCCCTCTCCCTCTGGGACACAGTACCCGAGCGGAGCGAGTGGTAGAGGCGAGGTGAGGGGTTTCGATTACCACAAGTATTTCACACTGGAGCCAAGAGAAAAACTCAACTTCATTCTCGACGCTGCAAACTACATTGCCGATGCTCCAGGCGGCGTCCCCGCCGCCGTGGACGGCGGCTCAAGCAGGAATGGCAAGGAACGCTTCAAAGAGAATGTTGTCCGCTTACAGAAATTATTCGCGCTTTCCGTGCCGCACCCCAAAGCCTTTGAAATCCGCGATGACCTTGCTTTCTTCCAAGCCATCAAAGCCCGCTTCAATAAATTTGACGACCAAACCAAGAAGCGCACCAACGAAGAAATCGAAACTGCCATCCGCCAGATTATCAACGACGCCATTATCTCCGAAGATGTGATTGATGTTTTTGACGCGGCAGGCATCCGCAAGCCTGATATTGCCATTCTCTCCGATGAATTCCTGGCTGAAATCCAAAGCATGGAACGCAAGAACCTTGCGCTGGAATTACTCAAACGCCTGCTCAATGATGAAATCAAGACGCGCAGTAATTTCAATTTGGTGCAAGGCAGAAAGTTCTCTGAAATGCTCGCCGAAGCCGTCAAGCGTTACCAAAGCGGCTTGATTGATTCTGCCAAGATCATCGAAGAACTCATCAAACTTGCCAAAGACATCCGCGAAGCCGATCAACGCGGCGAAAAGATGAACCTGCGCGTGGACGAACTCGCCTTCTACGATGCCCTAGCCGATAATCCCACCGCCGAGTCTGTTTTGGGTGATGTCACCCTAAAACAAATTGCGCATGAATTAGTGGACAGTGTGAGAAAGAACACCTCCATTGACTGGCAATTGAAGGAAAGTGTGCAAGCCAAACTACGTGTGATGGTCAAGAGAATATTGAGGAAATATAAATATCCACCCGACGATCCGACCACGGGCGAATATACGGTGTCTGTTACAAAGGTGTTAGATCAAGCCGAAATGCTGGCTGATTTTTGGACGAAGGAATAATATGGGCAAGATGAGGTTGGGAAAGAAATTGCGTAATGTAATAACAGCAATTCCAAATCTAAAATTGTGTAGAAGGCAAAGATGCCAAACCTTAACGCAAAGACGCAAGGCCGCAAGGCTTTTTTAGGATTGCCCCTGCGCCAGATGGTACTCTTGCCGATTCCGTCGAGGAAAGGTCAACATCTTAGCGTCTTGGCGGCTTTGCGTTGAGATTGTTAGATTCAGATTTGGAATTGCTGATGTAATAAGTAGAATCTTGCCAAGATAGAGTCCGCAGCATATCTGGCGGCGCGTCACGGCAAATCCCAGAGAACTAAATATTTAGATGATAGTTATATTCTCCACACATTGAGCAACAGGATGAGTGAAGCCCGCGGCAGGAATGGCAGGAGAGTAGGGGAAACCTGACATGTCTCCGCGAAAGACTGATTAATCGTGACTTAAGTCCCTACAAGGGCATGATCCTCGACGGCGCTGGTGAGACCTGTCAGGTTTTTGATGCAAAATAGGCGAAAGCCCTCATAAATGAGGGCTTTCGCCTATTTTGATTTGGCTTGACGCTGTTTCATAATCTGCTTGCCAATCTCACGCGCAGATTTCTTTGGCAGGAGTTTCTTACGGTTACGTGTGTAATCTCCGTGACCCGATTCGTATTGCTGAATAAAGCGAATCGCGCCAGCGGGTCCAAGCTCACGCAATAAAGCCTCAAAGCCAATCGTGCGGATTTCATAAAGGGTAAGGGTCCCGGTTGTCATTTCAATACCTCTTCCAGCCATGTCACTGGATTTACTACAACGAAGGAAAATAATTTTTTATTTCGATTTGCTATCTTTTGCATGTTATCGTCGGTGGTCAGGAAAATATCCACTTTTGCGTGTTCAGCAGATGCAAGATGGATTGCGTCATAGCTGTCAAAACCTGATGATTCCAGTTTTTCTGCTTGTGTCAGAATCTTTTCAGTCATCTCGACTACTTGATGTGATTGTCCTGCCAAAAGCAATAATCGTTCCTTGCGCTCAACATCCTCAGTTTGTCCGAGTTCGTAAGCCAGAACGTCACTGCCAATCCATTCCCAGTCACGCTGGTGAAGTTTCTGCAAGATCAGCGAAATCGCTTCCGCCTCCAAACGAACACGGGCTTGGCGTTGGTCGTCAAAGGGACGATTCAAACAACAAGCGTCAAGATAAATCTTCATCGTGAATTAAGTATAGCATGAATTAAATGATGAGATGAGTGAAGTCCGCGGCAGGTATGGCAGGAGAGCAGGGGAAAGACCTCACCCCCAGCCCCTCTCCAAATGGAGAGGGGGGTCGCAATGTATAATGAGGATATACAGGATATATCTCCTCATGGCAAACAAAATATTAGTCTCCCTCCCTGAAAAATTTCTCGAAGAAGTTGACCTCGTGGCGGCGGAAGAACAGCGCTCGCGCAGTGAATTGATCCGCGAGGCATTGCGGGCATATCTGGAAACGCGCAAGGGCAAAAAGGCGGGGGAGCAGTCCGCCAGTTATACGGTCAAGAAATCGAAAGCAAAACCCAAATCAGAGAAGGCTTTCCCCAACATTGAAGTGGTTCAGTCAACAGGAGGCGCAAGTGCAGTAATTCGCGGCACGCGTATCCATGTGCGAATTTTGATCGGCTATTTGCAGATCGGAGAAACGCCCGAAACAATTGTGAATGAAATCATTCCACATATCACTTTGCCTCAGGTGTATGAAGCCATGCAGTATTATTTTGTCCACAAAGCGGAAATAGATAAAGAACGGGAAGAGGGTACGGAAGAAGCCTCACGTAATATGATGCGAAAAAGACTTGGCGAGAAAAAATATAAGAAAATTACTGGCGGATGAATAAAGAGATGGGGAAAAACCCTCCTAAACTTCTCCTTGATGAACACATTTGGTCTTATCTGGCAAAAATCCTGCGTGAGCAGGGTTTTGATGTTATCCATGTTAATGAAGTTGATTTGGACGCCACGCCTGATGAGAAAATTATGGAATACGCCGCTGGCGAACACAGGGCGGTTGTGACATTTAACGTTAGAGACTGTTTCTTAACTCGTAGGCAAAGACCCTAAAGGTCTGTAAATAAATAGATTCCCTCATGCGCCCTCATACCCCTTCGGGGCACTTTCCCCAGCCCTTCCCCCGAAAGGGGAAGGGAGTCCCCTCACCCGTCGGGAGAGGGTTAGGGTGAGGGAAAAACGTCCTCGCATGAATAGGCGCGGGAAGTTATTCTTTTACGAACCCTAAAGGTTTCCCACGGTTACGAAAACGCCGTTTTGTGGGCGCTTTTTTGCAAATGATGGTTCTGCTTTGCGGTGAAAACCTTTAGGGTCTGACTTAAGAAACGCTCTCTTGGCATTGCGGACTGAAGTCCGCGCTCCGAAAATTTTCGGATAACCTCTTACTCAAACTCGATCTCGATCTCCTCGTCCTCTTGCCAATTCTCGCTGCGCTCGAACTCGATATCGCCGAAGAGCACATCCTGCCTCGCTGTGATGTGATAACGCTTCACCAGTTCCAGCAGCGCGAGGAAGGTCACCACGATCTCCACGCGTGTGGCTTTATCGGTGATCAGTCCGCTAAACGACATGCGCTGGATATTCTTCAACGCCTTGGTGATGTAATCGATCTTCTCGCGGATGGTCACTCTTGGCGCGCTGATCATTGTACCGAGTGGTTTCTTCTCCGTGCCCTTCGCAAAGGCCGATTCTGCCGCGTTGAGCAAGCCTTCCAGCGTCAGGTTCGAGAGGTCGAGTTTTGGTTCCACTTTCGGCGGCGGCGCCACGCGTAGGAATGTTCGCAGATTGTTACTCTGCCGCTCTTCCATCCACCCCGCAATTTCCTTGTAGCGTTTGTACAGCCGCAGTTGCTCCACCAGCGAAACGCCGGGGTCTTCCTCGCCGGGTTCGCGTTCGGGCGGGCGTGGCAGCAACGCCTCCGATTTGATCTGCACCAGCTTCGCCGCAATCACCAAAAACGTCGAGATCTCTTCCGGCAGTTGGTTCTCCACCGTACGTAAATGCTCAAGGTATTGGTCCGTCACCGAAGCCAGCGACACCGACGTAATGTCCAGTTCTGCGCGTTCGATCAGGTTCAGCAACAAATCCAGCGGACCCTCATAAACGGGGGTCAGGACCTTATATGTGCCGAGTTGGTTTCCAAGAATTCCATCCATAGCGGGCGAATTATAACGTATGTTCTTTGCGCATCACGGTGACGTATTACGCGAAGCGTAATACGTAAAGATCATGCTGGCATGGCGGTATAATCCAACCCATGTCCAAGCTAACTCACCTCGACGAACAGGGTCGCGCCACAATGGTGGATGTCAGCCACAAGCCCGATTCCACCCGCACCGCCGTCGCCCGCGGCGAAGTCCACATGAAAAAAGAGACGCTGGATCTGATCCGCGCAGGTCAAATAAAAAAAGGCGATGTGTTGACCGTGGCGCAGATCGCAGGCATCACCGCCTCAAAACGGACCTCGGACCTGATTCCGCTATGTCATCCTCTGCCACTCTCAAAGGTGGACGTCGCTCTCGAACTGGATGACTCTCTCCCAGGCGTGGTGATTACCGCCACCGCCAAGGTCACTGGCAAAACAGGCGTCGAAATGGAAGCCCTCACCGCAGTCTCCGTCGCTGCGCTCACCGTCTACGACATGGCAAAAGCCGCCGAGAAAACCATGCGCATTCAGAATATCCGTCTCATCGAAAAGCATGGCGGGGTGAGCGGGGATATTATCAACGAGCCGTGAGGTGTAATGCGTGATCCGTAATGCGTGATCCGTAATCCGTGATTTACGCATCACGCATTACGGATTAGAGGTACCCCATGAATTACTCTTCCATCAACTTCCAGGAGAAACTTTCCAAATTCACCGAACATTGGTCGCCCAAGATCATTGCCCAACTCAACGACTATCACTTGAAACTCGCCAAGGTACAAGGCGAATTCGTCTGGCACGACCACCCTGAAACCGACGAAGTCTTTATCGTCGTCAAAGGTTGCCTCGATATTCTCTTCCGCGATGGCAAGGTCTCGTTGAATGAAGGCGAAATGTTCGTCGTCCCGAAAGGCGTGGAGCACAAACCCGTTGCCGAGCAGGAATGTCACATCCTGCTGATCGAGCCTGCGGGATTGGTCAATACAGGTGATGTCAAGGATAGTACGCTTACTGCGCCAAATGACATCTGGATTTAATAAAGCAAAGGTCAAAAGTCAAAAGCCCAGACCTTCGACCTTTGACTTTCGACTATTTTCCGAAAAGGTTTTTTGAATGAACCATATCAAACTATTATTCTTCGCCACCATCCGCGACCGCGCAGGGACCAAGTCCATGGAAGTGGACATCCCCGCAGATATGACCATCCTGCAATTAAAGGAAAAGATTGGCACAGATTACCCGAACTTGAAAGAGTCTCTTAAATCCGTGCTGATAACCATCAACCGCGAATACGCATTTGACGAAGCCGTTGTCCCAACCGATGCCGAAATCGCCTTGTTCCCGCCTGTTTCTGGCGGATAGCCACTTTTAGGTATCACGCATCACGAATTAAGTAATCCGTAAGCTATGATGCGCGGAAACCATACGAGCCAACCATGACCCAATTCCCAACCATTTACTCCATCACCGAATCCGAGATTGACCTGAATGACCTGCTTGCCAAAATCACGCTCACATCCACGGGGGCGGCGGCGATCTTTGCAGGCATGGTGCGCGGCGTCACCTCGCGCGGTGACTCGCATGAGACAGAATATCTCGAATACGAATCCTACGTCCCCATGGCGGAGGCAAAAATGAAACAAGTCGCAGACGAGATCCGCGAGAAATGGCCTATTGTGGAAGGGATTGCCATTGTCCAACGCATCGGCAAACTCTACCCAAAAACGCCGACAGTACTGATTGCCTGCACCGCCGCCCATCGCGACACAGGCGTGTTCGACGCCGCCCGCTACGGCATTGACCGCCTTAAGGAGATCGTCCCTGTTTGGAAAAAGGAAATCGGTCCCGACGGACAGGAATGGGTCGAAGGCGATTACATCCCCAAGCCCGGGGAATAGAACAGGAATTGACCATGATTGAGATTCGCAGGGCCGCGCTGGAAGATGCGGTTGGGATTGCCACGGTCCATGTCGTTTCCTGGCGGGAGGCGTATCGCGGCATGGTCCCGGATGATTTTTTGGATAGGCTATCTGTCCAGCGGCGGACGGTGCAGTGGGTGAATTCTCTTTCCGACCAAGGAAACACGTATCATCGTGCCTATGTGGCGGTGGTGGATGGTCAGGTAGCGGGGTTTTCGAATTATGGTTACTCTGTGGAGGACGACTCTGAATTTCAAGGCGAGTTGTTCGCCATTTATCTGTTGAAGTCTGCGCAGGGGATGGGGATTGGCGGAAAGCTGATCTGCGCGACGGTGGACGGGCTGCGCGAGATGGGTGTAGAGTCCATGCTGGTGTGGGTGTTGAGGGATAATCCCACACGTAAATTTTATGAGCATTTTGGCGGCTTGTATCTGCGCGAGAAATCCATTGAGATCGGCGGCAGGAAGTTGATGGAAGTTGCCTATGGCTGGCGGGAGTTGAGTCCCTTTCAGGGTGGGTAAGGGTTTGGGATGGTTGAACAGGTATCAGCGGGGGATGAGGCGGCGCGTCACGCTTTATGACATTCAGTGTTTTTAATTCAGTCAAAAACTTTTATCGACGGAGGCACAATGCAGGAACGTATCGTTATTACAGGTATGGGGACTGTCAATCCGCTGGGGTTGAGCGTCAAGGAATCCTGGGAGAACGCGGTTGCGGGGCGGTCGGGTGTGAAACCGATCACGCTGTTTGATTCGTCAGCTTTGCAGGTTCATATTGCGGCAGAGGTGAAGAATTTTCAACCTGAAAAATTTATGGATGCGAGGGAGGCGCGCAGGCGGGATCGGTTTGAGCAATTTGCGATTGCGGCTGCGCGTGAGGCGCTGCAGAGTTCCGGTTTGGAAATTACAGATGCCAATGCGGGCCGCATTGGCGTGATCATTTCTTCTGCCATTGGCGGGTTGCACTCGTTGCAGGAAGCCACGTTGACGAATTATAAGGAAGGTCCGCGCAAGGTCAGCCCGTTTTTGATCCCGATGTTGATGGCGAACGGCGGGGCTGGCATGGCGGCGATTGAGTTTGGGATCAAGGGTCCCTGCTTTTCGGTGGCGTCGGCCTGCGCTTCGGGCGCGGATGGGATTGGCACCGCGCTGATGATGCTGCGGACGGGGATGATCGATGCGGCGTTGGCAGGGGCGGCGGAGTCGACGATTACGTCCACGGGGGTGGCTGCGTTTGACCGCGTGGGGGCAATGTCTCGCAAGGACGGAGGGAATGCAATGGCTCCCCAGCCGTTCGATAAAAACCGTGACGGCATGGTAATGGGGGAAGGTGCGGCGGTGATGGTTTTGGAACGCGAGTCGGATGCGAAAGCACGCGGCGCGTATATCATCGCTGAAATGGCTGGCTACGGCGCAACAGCGGATGCCTACCATGTCACGGCTCCGCATGAACATGGTGCGGGCGGAGCGGCGGCGATGTTGATGGCGTTGAATTCTTCAGGTGCGAATATCGAAGATGTGGACTATATCAATGCGCACGGGACGGCAACCATGTTGAATGACCAGGCGGAGACGCGCGCGATCAAGGCGGCGTTTAAGGATCTGGCGTATCGGATCCCTGTCTCTTCCACCAAGTCTATGACGGGGCATATGATGGGTGCGACGGGCGCATTGGAGGTCATCTTTTGCGCGCAGGCAATCCACGAAGGCGTGCTGCCGCCGACGATCAATTATGAAACACCCGACCCCGAATGCGATTTGGATTATGTTCCCAATGAAGCGCGGGAAGTGAAGGTCACGCTGGCGTTGAGCAATGCGTTTGGGTTTGGCGGACACAATGCGGTGCTGGCAGTGCGGAAGTATTCCTAACAGCAATTCCAAATCTGAATCTAACAATCTCAACGCAAAGCCGCCAAGACGCTAAGATTTTGACCTTTCCTCGACGGAATCAGCAAGAGTACCATCTGGCGCAGGGGCAATCCTAAAAAAGCCTTGCGGCGTTGCGTCTTTGCGTTAAGGTTTGGCATCTTTGCCTTCTACACAATTTTAGATTTGGAATTGCTGTATTCCTAAAATCGGTCTTGTGAATCGATAAAATCCGTGCTATACTCCGCTCTCGCGTAACTTGGAAAACAAATCACGAAGTAAGGAAGAACGGAAATGGCAGACCTTTTGAAGGCCGTTGAGGCACAAGATAACGAGAAAATCCCCCAGTTGGCTGCTGGCGATACTGTCAGTGTTCACGTCAAGATCAAGGAAGGTGAGCGTGAGCGTATCCAGGAGTTCAAGGGCTTGGTTATTCGCCTGCGAAACAGCGGAAACAACTCATCGGTAACCGTCCGCCGCATGGCATCGAACGGCATCGGTGTGGAGCGAACCTTCCTGCTCCGTTCGCCGCGCATCGACAAGGTTGTCGTCGAGCGACACGGCAAGGTGCGCCGCGCCCAGTTATACTTCATGCGTGAACGCACAGGCAAGAGCGCCAGAATCAAAGAACGATTTTCGTAGGGCTTTTCTATGTAAAGACCCTGATGCCCTGAAAGGGTCGTCAGGGTCTTTTTTTGTGGAGGTCAAATGGCAAAACCATTGATAGGCGTGACAACCTATAGCGGAAAGAGTCCAAACGGCAATCCGATTACGGCGGTTCAGCATACTTATATTCGGGCAGTGGCGCAGGCGGGCGGCTTGCCCGTTTTGATTCCCGCGATCCTGTCTGAAGAGGATTTTTACGACCTGTACTCGAGATTACAGGGAATTATGTTTACAGGCGGGGGCGATATTTCCTTGACCCGGTTTGAAGGCGTGAACCATGTGCGCATCTCCGGGGTGGATGAAAGCCGTGATTTTACGGAAATCTCCCTGTTGAGAAAAGCCGTCCAGGATGGTAAACCCATGCTTGGGATTTGTCGCGGCACACAGGTCATGAATGTGGCGCTGGGCGGCACGCTTTATACCCATGTTGCCGACCAGGTTAAAGGCGCGCTCGACCATGATTATCCTGGGGAGTTGTTCACAGCGCTGGTACATCCCGTCAATGTGGATGAGACCACCCGCGCCGCTGAAATCTTCGGCGAGACGCTTCTGCATGTGAACAGTCTGCACCATCAAGCATTGAAGGACATCGCGCCAAGTCTGCGCGTGGCGGGACATGCTCCCGATGGTATTGTGGAGATCGTGGAAATTCCAGACCATCCCTATGCGATGGGTGTGCAGTGGCATCCTGAATGGTTGACGGACCAGCCTGTGACACGCAAGTTGTTCAAATCCTTTGTGGATGCGGCGGGGAAGTAATCCGTAAATCGTGATGCGTAATTCGTAATGTACGGATTACGCATCACGCATTATCATTTCACCATGTCTATAAAAAAACCCATTGGTATATTCGACTCCGGCGTCGGCGGACTTTCCGTCCTGCGCGAGATTCGGGCGCAGATGCCGGGCGAGAACCTTATTTATTTTGGCGATCAGGGTCATGTGCCGTATGGTCCGCGCCCGATGGAGCAGATCCAGGGTTTTTCAGAGGGGATAACCAGATTTCTTCTAAAACATAATTCAAAGGTCATTGTGGTGGCCTGCAATACTGCGTCTGCGGCGGCGCTGAAATATTTGCGCGAGACCTTTCCTGACGTTCAGTTTGTGGGCATGGAGCCTGCGGTCAAGCCTGCGGCGGAGAAGACACAGACAGGCAAAGTCGGCGTGCTGGCAACGCCTGCAACATTTCAAGGTGCGTTGTACGCTTCGGTGGTGGAGCGTTTTGCAAATGGCGTGGAGTTATTCCAGAATACCTGCCCGGGACTGGTTGGTCAGATCGAAAAAGGCGAGTTGGATGCGCCGGAGACGCGCGCCATTCTCGAAGACGCCCTGCTGCCCATGCTAGAGAAAAATATTGATACGGTTGTTCTGGGATGCACGCATTATCCGTTCGTGATTCCGCTTATCGAGCGGATCGTGGGGGAAAATGTTCGGGTGATCGACCCTGCTCCCGCAGTGGCGAAACAGGTCAAACGTCTGCTTGAAGCGGACGGGATACTGAATCAAAATCAGGGAGAGGGGACCATCCGCTTCGTTACATCGGGGGAGGCTGATTCTGTAAAATCAGTTTTATCTTTGCTGTTGGGGATCGATGGCGAAATCGAAACGGTCACATGGGTGGATGATCGAGGGATTTTATGACGGTTCCGGGGTGACCGCCATCAGGAGCAGGCTCCTGCCTAGCGATCGCAGATCGTTTTCGTCGTTGAACTTCATGCCCGCCGCTTTCATCACGGCGCGAGTGTAGGCGGGTTTAAGACGGTGAAACCGAACGAGCATTTCACCCGCCTCCTCATTTGAAACAACGACAGCGCGCGCCCTGAATTTTCTCCGCCCGGCCTCCGCCTCGAAATGTGGATTGGACTGGATGTTGCGAAACCAGTCTGCGCGCGAACCGTAGGCGGAGAGGATGTAGTAGGTATCGGTTTGTCCATCGTGCGTCATGACATCCACCATTGCCTGGCGGCGTTTCCCCGTCCGCCTGCCGACGGTTGTGATGAGCAGCCACTCCGCGCCAATGAGACGCTCCCAGCCGCCGAAGCCGATTTTGTGGATGAATAAGGGGACTTTGAAGAAAAATTTAAGCAAGAGGTTGGGGCGTTCTTTGTTCATGAAACTGCCTTTATTGTTTTAACCTTTATCCGCAGGGACGACGCTCAAATCCTCCGCGCTGATGTGAATCGAATCAAGCGCCTTGAAACTGAGCTGCGAAGAGTCCAACTTGAATTTATCTGCTGCGCGGTCAAATAGCGCGTGATAGCCTGCTTTTACCATCGCCTCCCAATTCAAGCGCAGCAGGTTTGCAACTTCCTGCAATGTTTCGATATGATCCCCTTCGATCTCGACAAATTCGCCGTAGGGCAATTCGTCCAGCATGATATGGACGCCGTGAAGTTCATAGGTGGCGCGGAATTTTTCATAAAAGACCACGGGGATAAACCCAAGCGCTTCAAGAAATTGTTGCGCCTTGTCAAAGTCGCTGACAGTGAATTCGATTTCCCTGCGGCTTGATACGCCACTCTCACGCTCCCTGCTGGGACCCTTGAAGGTGAATTTAGCCTCTGTGTCTTTTCGCAAGCGCAGGACGTTGAAATCTCTTCGCAGGCTGCCGTTGGGATTGTCGAAGCGCAGGTTGACCTCATGAACGCGCGGCTGAATCAAATGCGCCTTCAATGCAAGAAGGCGCATCTCGATGCGTTTCAAATCATGAACATAGAACTTGACTTCAGTTTCCTGTCCGTTCATATCTTCAACTTATCTATGGCGGATTACTGCACGCTCAACAGCGTCTGTTTTTGCTCCACGCTTTCGCCCACCTTCACGCGGATGCGGTCCACCACGCCGTCGCGCGGCGCTTTCAATTCGTTCTGCATTTTCATGGATTCAAGGATGAGCAAGACCTGTCCCTTCCTGACTTCCTGACCTTCCTCCACGGGTGTGGCGACGATCAGCCCCGGCATTGGCGCTTTGAGAAGGAACTCGCCTCCCTCTGCAACGCCTCCGCCTGCTGCGGCTTTCAGGCGCTTTTCCCGTTCATCCTGAACTTTTACCTGAAACTGACGTCCACGCAACAATACTTCCCAGTCTTCATCGCCTTGGTAGACGAAGGATTCGTAGGACCTGCCGTCAAGGATGAGAGAGAAGACAGGCTGCCCGCTGACGGTTTCGAAATCCACGGCCAGCAGGCGGTCTCCTATGCGGATGTGGCGCTCGTCCACAATCTCGATCTCGAATTCTTTTCCATTCACAGTCGTCACGTATTTCATGCCATAACCTCAATCGTAAATCGTAAATCGCAAGCTTTCCCTGAGAAAGCGTTTCTTAAGTCAGACCCTAAAGGTTTTCGCCGCAAAACAGAACCATAATTTGCAAAAATGTGCCCACAAAACGGCGTTTTCGTAATCGTGGGAAACCTTTAGGGTCTTTGCCTACGAGTTAAGAAACAGTCCCTGAGTTGGTGGTTGAGCTTGTCGAAACCTTGCAGTGGACTCACCTGTGCATTCGTTCCCAGCGCCCGACCCACTTCCAGTTGCTTGTATCGCGTTCATTCCGGCGGACGATCTGCGAGGAACGTTCCGCCTCTTTGTGAGCAACCAGTGTGGCCAGGATGCCCGCGATTTCTGCCTGCCCTTCATCGATCTTTTCAGCGGCTGCTTCCATCGAGAAACGTTCCTCCACGAAGCGCGTATCGAACTGCCCCCCCATGAAGCGATGCGAATCCATCAATGTTTGGTGGAAGGGGATATTCGTCCGCACGCCGACGATGCGATATTCTTCCAGCGCGCGGCGCATGCGCAGGATCGCCTGTGCGCGGGTCTCGCCCCACACGATCAATTTCGCGATCATTGGGTCGTAATAGGGCGTGATCTCAAACCCGGGATACACCCCCGTGTCGATCCGCACACCAGGCCCCGTCGGTAGAATACTATGGGTGATGCGTCCCGTGGACGGCATGAAGTTGTTGAATGGGTCTTCCGCATTCACGCGGCACTCAATGGCGTGTCCGTTGAATTTGATCTGTTCCTGCGTGTAACTCAACTGCCGCCTGCGTGCGATGCGAATCTGCTCGGCGACGATATCCACGCCCGTTACCATTTCAGTGATCGGGTGCTCCACCTGCAGGCGGGTGTTCATTTCAAGGAAGTAAAAGTTGCGGTCTTTATCTACAAGGAATTCGATTGTGCCTGCATTGATGTAATCCACCGCCTGCGCGGCTTTCACTGCCACACTGCCCATCTTTTCACGCAGTTCTTCGTCAAGGAAAGGAGAAGGCGACTCTTCCACCAATTTTTGATGACGGCGTTGAATGGAGCATTCACGCTCACCAAGGTGGATCACGTTCCCGTATCCATCTGCCATGATCTGGAATTCGATATGACGCGCCCCCTCGACCAATTTCTCAAGATAGACGTTTCCGTCGCCAAACGCAGATTCTGCCTCGCGTCTCGCGGACTGGAGCAGGGTCGGCATTTCCTCCAGGCTTTTTACTTCTCTCATGCCTTTTCCGCCGCCGCCAGCCGTCGCCTTGATAAGCAGCGGGAAACCAATCTTCGGCGCAATGCGGAGCAGGTCATCGTCGGTCATGTTGCCGACATCCTCTGTGCCAGGCACGACAGGCACGCCCGCCTTGATGACAGTCGCACGCGCCTTGCCTTTATCTCCCATCGCCGCAATGGACGAGGGCTTAGGCCCGATGAATCGAATGCCAAGCTCATCGCACCTGGCAGAGAAATCTTCGCGCTCGGCGAGGAAGCCGTAGCCCGGATGAATGGCATCTGCACCGGATTTTTTGGCGACTTCGAAGATCTTATCGGCTCGTAAATACGACTCGCGCGACGGCGCGGGCCCGAGCAGGTAGGCCTCGTCGGCGTAGCGGGTGTGCAGCGCGTTACGGTCGGCTTCAGAAAACACGGCCACCGTGTCTATGCCGAGTTCGCGGCAGGCGCGAATAATG
The DNA here is from genome assembly GCA_030680155.1 of Anaerolineales bacterium. Classification (GTDB taxonomy): domain Bacteria; phylum Chloroflexota; class Anaerolineae; order Anaerolineales; family Villigracilaceae; genus Villigracilis. The sequence continues at coordinate 11,895 of JAUXWL010000080.1, read as the reverse complement.
CGGACAGCGATTTCGCCGCGGTTTGCGATCAGGACTTTTTTGAACATGACACCTCATTCCATGTTGTTCCCCAAAGGGGACGCTGTGCGAGCGGGGCGAAACAATATACCCTCATACCAACAAAAGATTGCTTCGGCGGAAAACCGCCGCCTCGCAATGACATGCTATAGCGGGATATTCCCGTGCTTCTTGGCAGGATTCGCGTCGCGCTTGTTGCTTAACATCTCCAGCGCATTGATCAAACGCGGACGAGTCTCCTTTGGCTCGATCACATCGTCAATGTAGCCTCGTGAAGCCGCCACATACGGGTTGGCAAATTTTTCCTTGTACTCCGCCACCAATTCCGCTTTGCGCTTTACGGGGTCTTTTGCGCTTTCCAGTTCCTTGCGGAAGATGATGTTCACCGCGCCGTCAGGACCCATCACTGCAATTTCAGCGGTTGGCCAGGCGAGGTTCAAGTCACCGCGGATGTGCTTGCTGGACATCACGCAGTACGCCCCGCCATACGCCTTGCGGGTGATGATGGTTAGTTTTGGCACAGTCGCTTCGCAGTAGGCATACAGCAACTTTGCCCCCGAGCGGATGATGCCGTGATGTTCCTGGTTGGTTCCAGGCAAAAAGCCGGGCACATCCTCAAACGTGATGATGGGGATATTGAAGGCGTCGCAGAAGCGCACAAAGCGTGCAGCCTTTTCACTGGCATCGATATCCAACACACCTGCCAGCACGGCAGGCTGGTTGGCAACAATCCCCACCGAATGCCCGCCCAGACGCGCAAAACCGACAACGATATTCTGGGCGTAGTTTTCGTGAATTTCAAAGAAGATGCCGTCATCCACAATCGGGCGGATGATCTCCTTGATGTCATACGGCTTGTTGGCATCATCAGGGACGATCTCGTTGAGCGACTCGTCCATCCGCAGCGGATCGTCCGATGGCGTGAACGGCGCATCTTCCATATTATTTTGTGGCAGGTATCCAACCAGCTTGCGGATGAGGTACAGCGTATCCGCTTCACTGTCCGCCGCCACGTGGCAGACCCCCGATTTTTCGGAGTGAACGCTCGCGCCGCCGAGTTCTTCTTGTGTCACTTCTTCGTGCGTCACGGCTTTGACCACATCGGGTCCCGTTACGAACATGTAGGAGGTGTTGCGGGTCATAAAAATGAAATCGGTCAGGGCAGGGGAGTAGACTGCGCCGCCTGCACATGGTCCCATAATGGCGGAGATTTGTGGGATGACACCCGACGCCATGGTATTGCGCAGGAAAATATCCGCGTAGCCGCCAAGCGCCACCACGCCTTCCTGAATGCGCGCGCCGCCTGAATCATTCAAGCCGATGATGGGCGCGCCGTTCTTCATGGCCATATCCATGATCTTGCATATTTTTTCCGCATGTACTTCACCGAGGCTGCCGCCAAAAACAGTGAAGTCCTGTGAGTACACATATACGAGGCGTTCGTCAATCGTGCCCCAACCCGTCACCACCGAGTCGCTCATGTACTTTTGCTCATCCAGCCCAAAGTCATGGGTGCGGTGGACAATGAACGGGTCAACCTCGCGGAAGGAGCCTTTGTCCAGCAAAAGATCCAGCCGTTCGCGGGCTGTCAGGCGTCCCTTTTTGTGCTGCGCGTCGATGCGCGCCTGTCCGCCGCCAAGGCGGGACTGCGCCTTCGTATCATTCAGTTTTTGGAGTTTCGGTTGTTCGCTCATGTGCCTCTCTCGAAAATGATTTACTTGCAAGGAAAATGATGACTAGTATTCCCAAATGTACTATAACAGCGAACCAGGCATTTGGTCGCGGATTTTGGAAAAGAAACCGCTCGCCCCAAAACCAGACCATGTAGCCTGTCCCTGCCCCGAGGAGCATTCCCCCCGCCCAGGCTTTTCTCTGCCACATTGCCCACCACAAAATGATTCCAATTATCGCCCACACCCCGCCAATAACAGCGCTGACCGTTGGGGAGAGGCTTGTGGAGAATTCGGTCAGCGCCTGACTCCATGAAAGAGAAGTCCAGGCGCGCAGAATATTCCACGCTGTCAGAATTAACACCAGCCATACAGACAAGGTTACTGAAAAGGGGCGCATGGCTTAGTATTTTGGCTCTGCCAGCAAATACATTAAATCCTTCCCGCCATAGCTGTCGTACCTGACCATATATGGGTCAAACTGACGGCTGTATGGCGGATAGGCAAGCAGGCGTGGATTTAAGAATACGATTGTCATGCCCTGATCGGTTAGGAATGTGGCGGCCTCACCGACCTTTAGCGCCTGGAAGTACTCCTGGCTATTGATCAACCCATCCATGTTGACGATGGTACGGTCTTTGATGAAGTATCCATTATTGCCGCCGCCGGTCATACCGATGATGCTGCCGGGCGGCGTATTTTCCTCCAGAAAATCCAATACATCCATGTAGGGTGCGTCGGCAGGGAAACGTCCATGGCGCATGATTTGGTAAATGGCCGTTCCAAAGTTGTATGCCATGACCGCGCTTATCATCACCGCGCCTGCCACCAAGGCAAAATGAGAGTACTTAATCTTCTGCAACGGTTTAAGGATCAAGTAAATGAGAAAACTTCCCAGAAAAATTACGAGCAGGTTTTCACTCACCCGATACCATTCTTTTGCCCCGCCGTAGGCAGTGGCAGTATAGGAAAGAACATGAATGAGACTTCCCGTCGCAAGCGGAAGCAAGCCAAGTTTGGTCGCAGCTCGCATGGAGACGCGCTTGTTGAGCATGGCAAGAAAAATCGCAGCGCCTGCCATGACCAGCAAGGCCAGATAAAAACGCTCATTAACTTTATCCGCGCCAGGCAGGATGGGTTTAACCCATCCTGAGGCTGTCCAGATCATTTCTGTGATCGGGTATGGCAAAATCTTGAAGTGGCCCAGCCCGACTCCAAATAACGAAAACCAATCGGTGGGCGGACGTTCGTAGATGATGTCTGGTATGCTGCCCCACCAGCGTTTGACCTGTCCACTGACGGGGCTGGCGGCGCCGAAGATCAGTTTATTGAAAAGCATATAGGCAAGCAAAAGCCCGCCGACAATGCCGTAGTAAACCGAGCCTTCGGTGAGCCATTGCTTCCAATTGGATTTGAATTCGGAGGCGGGTGTTTCAGCGGGGGCAGGGTTCGGGGAGCCGAACCAGTGTGCGGCGAGTCTGACCGCGAAGATCAGGAGCAGGCTGATTCCAAAATCCAGCAGGAAGGCTGTGCGGGGAAAATCTTTCCCCATTCCAATTTGGACGAGCAGCAGGTAGATGCCAAAGGTGATGACGGCGCTGCCCGCGAGCGCGAGAAAGATCTGCCGAAAGGTTTTCCAAAGCGGGAGCGCGCGCGGATGTTGATATGCGCCGAGAAAATAAAGCAGGATGGGTTTTACGATCATCCCAAGCACGGCCACTTCGACGGCAGATGTGGCGTATGTGTAATTGTAGGTGTTGAAATCTGTGCGCAGGATGACCGAACTTGTTATGGAAATAAAAATAACCGCCAGGTCCGGCAGCAGCAGGTGACGGATCGCCTTGCCGCGCAGGATCAGCCAGGGACCGAGCAGCACAGCCAAAAAGATCAGGTCGAGGCGGCTGAACATGACCATTGCAGCCAGCAGTCCAAATCCCGCCATTTGCTTCAGCGTGACGCCGTCCTTGCGCCATCCGTGCTCGAAGTTTGAAAGCCGATAAAGCATATAGGCGACTGCCAGTGTGGCGATGGGTGTTTCCAACCCTACCTTGTAGACGGTTTCATGGGTGTAATAATCGAACGCCCAATAGGAAGCTGCCAGGATCGCCACTGCCTGTGAAAAATATTGTTTCACCAAACGGTAGATCAATACAGCCGTTGCCGCATGGAAGACGGCAATGACCATCAGCAAAACGCGCAGCGGCAGGATCAGGTCGAAGCGGGCAAGCGCAAAGATCGGGATACAGACGATCATCCACAGCGGGTGATAGCCGTTCGTCAGGTTGATGCCATCAAATGTACTTCCGTTGCCTTCCGAAATATTCTGCGCAACTTTGTAATAATAGTAGGCGTCATCCCGCTGGAACCACACATTGGGCAAAGCATACGTATCCGCCAGCGATGCATAGAGGTGGATACCCAAAATGACGGCAACCAGTAAAACTTCAAATAGGGAGAATCGTTTTAAGAAATTTTTCATTGAATGTCGAGAGTAATTTTTCCAAAATTTTCGCCGCGCTCGAGTCGTTCCTGCGCGGCGGCGGCTTCCTGCAATGGGAAGGTTTTATCCAATACGGGTTTTAGTGTACCCGCTTTGATCAAGTCCATCACTTCGGCGAACTCGGCGCGAGTACTCATGGTCGAACCGAGGATCGAAAGATGCTTGGCGAAAATATAGCGGTTGTCAATTTCAAAACGCGGCGCGGCGCTGTTGCCCACCGTCAGCAGCCGCCCGCCTTTGCCAAGCGCGCGCAAACTCAGCGGAAACGTCGCGCCGACGTTATCCACGATCACATCCACGCCGCGTTTTTCCGTGGCGCGAAACACCGCCTTCGACCAATCCTCTTCCTTCGAGCGATCGATCAGGATGTCTGCGCCGAGGGACTCAGCTTGCTCCAATTTTTTGGAGTTCGAGCCGATGACGATGACTCGCGCGCCAAGATATTTCGCGATCTGGATGCTGGCGGAATTCACGCCTCCCCCCGCGCCGACAATTGCCACTGTTTCCCCGGCCTGTACCTCCCCGCGAGTGACCAGCGAATGCCAGGCGGTCTGATACACCAACGCCGCCGCAGCCGCCTCGTGGAAGTTGAATCCGTCCGGCAGTTTGTAGAGTTGGCGGGCTGGTAGACAGACATACTCCGCGTACGTGCCACGGATGGTCTCGCCGAGCAAATGCCAGTTGCGGCATTTATTGTCCTGACCTTTTTGGCAAAAGTCACATTCGCCGCAGCCGAGGTTGGGATTGATGACGACTCTATCGCCTACCCTCACCCCTAACCCCTCTCCCGAAGGGAGAGAGGAATTAATTTCAACAACTTCCCCTGCGCCATCTGCGCCGTTGATGTGCGGCAGATCTAACTTCAGGCCCGCCCAGCCGTTGCGGACGAAAATGTCCATGCGGTTGAGGGCTGCGGCGCGCAGGCGAATCAAAACTTCACCGGGTTTCGGCTGTGGGGTGGGAAACTCTGCAAACTCAAGAACTTCTGGTCCGCCGTGGTTGTGAAATAGAACGGTTTTCATTTTATATTTGCGCTAATGCTGAATTGCCATGTGCTATTTTAATGAGCAGACCATTTTACTATGTAATTATTAGACCTCATGCACAAGCGGAAATATGTGTAGTGCAGGGCAGGAGTACCTTAACAAGAGATCTATTATTATGAATGTTGTTTCTGTTTGATAATTTGAATTCCAAACACGCCAATAAGTAGAGTCCCAAGCAAGTAAAGCGCAGGGCTTTTGAAGAAAATCATAAGTTCTGTATGAAAATCGATATCAGGAGACAGATCTATTGTAGTATTCGTGAAAAAGTAACCTGAATTACTTCCTTGATAAAAAAAATAATTTGTGTAACCCTCTTTTTGCATATCATCAAGGATGGTTGTATTGTCTCCCTCGTAAACAATAAGTGAGGGAGTTTTCGAAAAGTTTTTTGCCACTTGTTGTAATGTGCCTGGGTCAATATGAAGATATGTTTCCTCGACCATTTTTATACTGATTAATGCTTGAATGCGATCTATGTCCTTTATTTCGCCAGCATAAATAATTGTGGCAGGGATGGTCTTTTTTTGTACTACCCAGGCAGCGTAATCCTCAAGACTGGAAGGGAAGGTTTTGGGAAGTTTGACAAAAAATGCATAAAGGCTGAAAAGTACGACAATGGTTAATACTACGTACAAAAGCAGGTTTGAAATAAAAATTCTCTGCTTTATGTAGTCTGGAAGAGCGACTTGGTCGATGGTTGAAACCAATCCAATTGCGCTGAAAATCGCCACTACAGGGATAACCGATACCAGGTGGGTGTGGCGAGGCGGGAAGGCATTAGTAATGCTTAGAAAGAATGCTCCCCCAAAAAACCATAATAAAAGCAGGTTTATGTAATAGTTCTTCCCGTTTTTTAATGCAAGCATAAGCCCGATAACAAAAAAGACAGGAGTAATTACCCCGGTCAAACTTGAGATTATATTGTGCTCAGTAACTATATAAGGGTTGACGAATGACAGCAATGTTCGAATCAGGCCGCGTGTTAGTAATTCCCCATATATCTGTGGATGAAAAAAAACCGGCTCAATAATGCCATTGTGAATGAGAGGGTAAACACTTGTAAGATCGGTATCGAAATAATAATTTTTTGCGTAAAACGTATTAATGAAGCTGACCTGGAGAATTTTTAATATTAATGCTTCACTTTTGTTTCCAAAAATGGTGAATATGATGCGCGGTAATCCCACCAAGATAAAAGAGGTGGCAAAAATGGTGATTAGGCTAAAGAGGTGTTTTCGGGAAATTTGCTTTTGCGCCCCAAGAAACAGGAGGCTTATTCCTATTGCAATTGCGCCAATCCACGCCGCTGGATAACTGTAATAGCCAAGTCCTGCGGCTACTCCCCCTGCCCACAAATAAAAACTGCTGTTTTTTTGAATGCCCTTTCCCCAGAGATAAATCGCGAGTGTTGTAGGGAACAATGACTGGCTGTTATTGTATCCAAGCCTGATAAACGAGAGGAAGTATGGATTTGCCAGCATAAGTACGCCTGCTATGAATGCAGTTTTTTGATTGAACCAGTCACGGACAAGCAAGTAAAGTGGGATGATTGTTACAACCCCGGCAAGGACAGATGAAAATCTCCATCCCCAAAGATTTATGCCAAATACTTGCATGACCCAGCTTTGAAAAATTGAGGTGGACATTGGAAATGTGAAAACCCCAACCTCGAAAAGGGAGGCTTTATATTCACCAGTGGAAATTGCACGACTTACATTCCAAAACATATATTCATCTGGAATGATTTGCATGGGGAGATCAGTTAAAGCGAATGACCCGATGGTAATTCCGAAGAATAACAGGATTGATATTAAACTCAAGTCCAAAGATGTGATATTTAAGTTGAGATCAGTTGTTTTTCTATCCTTATCCCAAATGATGTATGTTGCCCATGTTAAGATGATTATCCAAATGATGGGTTCGAAGTAAGTGTTATTTTGCTTTGCAAGACGCACCAGCAGGATAAAATACAATAGCCCAATAATGGCGGTTTGTATGGTTTTTTGTGTAGTAATAATCCTTATTGAGTTCGTCTGCTGTAGGATGAATGGAGGATTCTTCCAATGGAGACTCCCAAGCCAGAACCAGAGCGCAATGCCGCAAAGTAGTAGAGGGAAGGCGCGCCAAACGTTGTCATAATTAACGATCTCAAGTTTGTTGACTGCATTCCAGATTGCGGCTCTGGTTATATGCGCTCTAAATGAGTTGTGTGTTTCAAAATAGATTTGTGCAAATGCGATTAGGAGAAGCCCAAGCGTAAGAAGTCCGCGCTTGAGCCTCTTGTTTTCTGCTAGGAATCGAAAATTTGTTGTCTTTATAATATGCATTTTGCGAGATTACTTAATTCCCAATTCCAGCCTTGAGATGACCAGTCGTTGAATTTCGCTCGTGCCTTCGTAAATTTCGGTGATCTTCGCATCGCGGAAGTATCGCTCGACGGGCAGTTCCTTGCTGTAGCCCATGCCGCCGTGAATTTGCACCGCCTGGTGGGTCACGAACATGGCAGTTTCAGAGGCAAATAATTTTGCAATGGAGGCTTCGAGCGAATACCTGCCGTTCTTTTCTTTTGCTTTTTCCTTTGCGATGGCGGCGTTGTAGATCAACAGGCGTGATGCTTCGATGCGCGTCTTCATATCTGCAATCTTGAAGCCTGTTCCTTGAAATGCGCCAATGGGTTGGCCGAACGCCTCGCGTTGGCCAGCGTATTGTCTTGCGGCTTCGTAGGCGGCTTCGGCAATTCCGAGCGCCTGCGTGGCGATGCCGATACGTCCCGCGTCCAGGACGGTCATGGCGATCTTGAAGCCTTCGCCTTCTTCACCGAGACGATTGGCAGCAGGGATTTTGCAATCTTCGAAGATCAATTCACTGGTGGACGAGGCGCGGATGCCGAGCTTTGGTTCTTTTTTACCGCGTATCAATCCGGGGGTGCTGCCTTCCACGAGAAAGGCCGTCATCCCCTTTTGTTTTTTTGCGGGGTCGGTCATCATGAAGACGACGAAGTAATCTGCCACCGGCCCGCTGGTGACCCAGGACTTGCGTCCGTTGAGGATGTAGAAGTTGCCATCGCGTATGGCTTTGCTTTTCATTGTGCCAGCATCCGAGCCGCTTTGGGGTTCGGTCAGCGAGTACGCGCCGATGGCTTTGCCCGAGGCGATGGGGGTGATGAATTTTTGCTTCTGTTCTTCGGTGCCGAATTTCAAGATGCCGTGGCAATACAGCGAATTGTTGACGGACATGATGACGCCGTGCGAAGCATCCACTTTGCAGATCTCTTCGAGCGCAAGGACGTATGCCAGCGAGTCCATGCCTGCGCCGCCGTATGCTTCGGGGACTTCGATGCCCATGAATCCCAGGTCTCCCATTTTCTTGATGGTCTGCCGGGGGAATTCACCGCTCTCATCGAACTCCGCTGCGATGGGTGCAATCTCTTTTTGGGCGAAGTCACGGGCTGCATCACGGAGCATTTTGTGTTCGTCGCTGAGAGGGTAAATAGGAAGGTCTGTCATTGATTTTCTCCATGTTGGATTTATTTTAGGATTATACCGCTATGGGTGGGGCGGTGGATTTACCCGTAAAATCGGAGTGCAGGCAAAGGTTGTCAGCGGCGGCTGCTCAAGCCGCCGTCCCCGGCGGCGTTTTGCGAGGGAAACCTGCGCCGGGGAAAGTGCCCAGAATGGGTACGGCGCAGGGAGCAAATTGCCTGACATGGTTTGCTTGCACCCGTTCGCGGATGGTTTGGGCGGTATAGGTAACATCAGTGATATAATGAACTTATAGAACAGATCGACAGTGTCCAAGCGCCAGTCCTTTTGTAGGACGGCGCCTTTCTTTTTTCCCCCATTAACCAAGGAGAGACATACATGGACTTCCAACCGGGCGACTGGGTTGTACACTGCACACAAGGCTTGGGACAGGTGAAAAACGTTGAGAACCGATCCTTTGGCGAAAAGAGCGTTCTTTACTACATGGTCCAAATCGCAGACCTGACCATCTGGGTTCCGGCGGATGAAAACCTGGGGACACGGCTAAGGAAACCCGTCAACCAGGCTGGCTTCCAATCACTAATTACCACACTGACAAGCCCGCCCGAAGAATTACCCACCGACCGCCGTCAACGAAGCCAATATCTACTGGATGTTCTCAAGGACGGCAGCGCTGATTCATTATGCAGGGTAATTCGCGACCTGTCCGCCCATCGCAAACACCGCACCTGGAGCGAGAACGACAGCGAGTTGAACCGACGCATCAAAAAGACCTTCATTCGGGAATGGAGTTTCATCTTTTCCATTCAGCCGCTGGATGCCGAAGCCGAATTACAAAAGCTGCTATCGCAAAATACCTGACAGCAGATCTAGGATTCCAACTCCGCCCAGCGTTCATACGCCAGGGATAATTCTTCGTGAATCTGCGCCAACCGCTCCACAGCTTTCGTAATGATTGCGCTCTCCTGTTGATAAAAGGAGGGCGCTTCCATTTTAACGGTGAGCTGGTACTGTTCTTCCTCGATCATTTGAATCCGCTGTGGCAGTTCCTCAAGCTCGCGTTTTTCGTTGTAGCTCAGCTTGCGGACGGCGGGCTTACCGTCAGCTTTGGATTCTGCTTGGGTTGTCGAAGCAGGCTTGGTCGTCGCTTTTGAGGCGGGCGCTTCATCCAATTGTTTTTGCCAGTCTTCGTATCCGCCGACGAATTCTTTCACGTCGGCAGAGCCATCCAAAATCAAGGCGCTGGTGACGAGGTTGTTGAGAAAGGCGCGGTCATGACTGACAAGCAATAGCGTACCTTCATAATCAAGCAGCAGACTTTCAAGAATTTCGAGCGTTTCGATATCGAGGTCGTTGGTGGGTTCGTCGAGGATGATCAGGTTGGCGGGCATGGCGAAGAGACGCGCCAGCAAAAGGCGGTTACGCTCGCCGCCTGAAAGCGCGGTGATCGGCGCGCGGACACGGTCTCGCGTGAACAGAAAATCTTCAAGATAGCCCATCAGGTTGCGCGTGCGCCCGTTGATGGTGACGGTGTCGCGTCCCTGACCGACGTTATCGAGCACGGATTTGGTTTCGTCGAGTTGGGTGCGGAGTTGGTCGAAATAGACGATGTCGAGATTCGTGCCGTGACGGACTTCGCCTTGCTGGGGTTGAAGCTGCTGCATCAGCAGTTTGAGTAATGTAGTCTTGCCTGCGCCATTCGCGCCGACGATGCCGATCTTGTCGCCGCGTTGAATGGTGGTCGTGAAATCGCGGATGATAACCTTGCTCCCGCCGCCGTCTCCGGCGGCGAGGACACCGCCTTGAGCAATAGCGGAGTATGAATAACTGACATTCTCCGCTTCGATGACCAGCCTGCCCGAACGCTTCTCGGCGCCGATCTGCATTTTCACTTTGCCAAGTAATTCACGCCGCTCGGAACGCTGTTGGCGTAATTTTTTCAAAGCCAGCACGCGTCCCTCGTTACGGGTGCGGCGCGCTTCGATACCCTTACGAATCCATTGCTCTTCCTGCGCGAGTTTTTTGTCGAATAGCGCATTCGATGTTTGTTCGGCGTCGAGCATGGCTTCCTTGCGTTCGAGGAAGGTCGGGTAATCACAGGCCCAGTCGTAGACCTTGCCACGGTCGAGTTCGATGATACGGGTGGTGAGTTTCTGCAAAAAGACGCGGTCATGGGTGACAAACAAGAGCGTGCCGCCCCAGCGTTTGAGAAAATCCTCCAGCCAGTCAATGGCCTGGATGTCGAGGTGGTTGGTGGGTTCGTCAAGCAGTAACAGGTCTGGGTTGCAGACCAGGCCGCGGGCGAGGACGACGCGGCGCTTCATCCCTGCGGAGAGAGTTTCAAAACGGGACTCTCCATCCAGTTCCATCTGCGAGATGATCTTCTGGATTTGATTGTCGCGCTTCCAGCGCTGCTCGTCCCCGGAAAAATCGGAATCGAGCAGGCCCGCAGCGATGATGTCAGCGACGCGTCCTTGTAAATTCTGCGGCACTTCCTGCGGCAGATAGGCGACGCGCGTATTTTGCTGACGCGCGATGACGCCCGTGTGCGGCATGAAGTCGTCGTTGAGCATTTTCAACAGCGTGGATTTGCCCATGCCGTTGCGCCCCAACAAACCGACGCGCTCGCCGCGCTCGATCTGAAAGCTGATCTCCTCTAAAAGTGGAAGCCCGCCGAAGCCAATGCTGACTTCCTGTGCACTGATCAATGCCATGGAAAGAATTTCCTTACTACAAAATATGAGATGGTAGTACTCTTTAGAATCTATCACAACCGCGAAGATTCTGCGCAGTACCGCAAGATTTGTATGCACGCAAAACATGTCAGGCAATTTGCTCCCTGCGCCGTACCCATATCTGGGCATACATCCTCGGCGGCGTTTTGCGAGGGAAACCCTGCGCCGGGGAAAGCGCCCAGAATGGGTACGGCGCAGGGAGCAAATTGCCTGACATGTTTTGCATGCACACTAAATAACTCACCTTGCGCGGAAGGCAGTTAAATAAATAAACCCTGCAAACAGGGTTTATCAGAGCTTTTTGTGCCCCCACGGGGATTCGAACCCCGGTCGTAGCCTTGAAAGGGCTGCGTCCTAGTCCACTAGACGATGGGGGCATTTCTTAAGCGGGCGGATTTTATCACCCTCTGCCATGACCGTCAAGAACTTTTTGGGGGGTTAATT
>JAUXWL010000045.1 GCA_030680155.1 Anaerolineales bacterium | reverse complement strand
GCTGATTCGGGCGTGGACCGTCCCACCTTTAGCGAGGCGCATCTTGCGGCGCGGACATGGCTCCGCGAGCACATCGAGCAAAGCGGATTTGAATTCAGGGCAGATGGCGCGGGGAATCAGTCCGCTGTGCTGCCTTGCGATGACCTCAATGCGCCCACGCTGATCCTCGGCTCGCATCTGGACTCTGTCCCAAATGGCGGACGTTTTGATGGTGCATTGGGTGTGATGGCAGCGCTCGAAGTGTTGAAAACAGTTCGAGAAAACAGGATCAGGCTCAAGGTCCGGTTGGAGGCGATGGATTTTACAGACGAAGAAGGTACGCTGGTCGGTCTGCTTGGCAGTGCGGCGTTGGCGGGACATCTATCCAAAGAAAATTTGGAGAAACCGCGCGGCGGACGGGAGAAGTTGTCCGAGGGGATGAAGCGCGCCGGCTTAAGCGATTCCAGCATGTTGAGCGCGGCGCGGACGAAGGAATCGCTGGCAGGATATTTGGAACTGCACATCGAGCAGGGCAAGCGACTGGAAAAATCGGGAACCGATATTGGCATTGTGACCGCGATTGTTGGTATTTGGTCGTATCGTTTGTCGTTCATCGGCAAAGCGGACCATGCAGGTACGACCACGATGGAAGATAGGCGCGATGCATCGTTGGGGGCGGGCGCGTTCACGTTGGCCGCGCGCGAATTGGTGATGCGCGATTTCCCGAACTGCGTGGTGAATGTCGGCAAAATGGATTTTGCGCCCGGCGCATTCAACATCGTTCCAGCACAGGTGGATGTTTCGCTTGAATTCCGTTCGCCAGATGAAGAAGAATTTAATCGTCTGGATAAGGCGTTGTTGGAATTGGCTGGACGCGAATCCGCGCGTTTTGGCTTGGAATTGAAAACAGAATTCCTCGGCAGGCATTCACCGAGTTTGATGGATGAGAAGGTGCGAACTGCATTTGCTGATTCTTGTGCTGACCTGGGCTTCTCTCACATGCCCCTGCCTTCGGGCGCAGGCCACGATGGTCAATCCCTTTCAGATTTGTGTCCTGTTGGCATGATCTTCGTCCCCTCCGTGGATGGCGCCAGTCACTCGCCGCGCGAATTCACGAAATGGGAAGATTGCGTCAACGGCGCGAATGTTTTGTTGCAGGCGGCGCTGCGACTCGGAAGCGGGTAAAATAAGCAGACGATGGACGATAGACCGTCGACGATGGTCAATGGTCTATCATCCATCGTCGTCCAAAGGACATCCATGAAAAACTTCGACCCAAAATACAACGACATCCCCAAGACAGAAATTCACTGTCACCTCGAAGGCGCGATCCGCACGCAGACCATCATTGACGTGGCGCGTGAGTACAACATTTCCCTGCCTTCGTATGAAGTGGGGGAGTTGGACAGGCACGTTAAAGTGCTCGAACAAATGAAAGACCTGAAAGCCGTGCTCGACGCTTTCGACATTTTCCAACGTACCATCACATCGCCAGCCGTATTCGAGAGAATTTCATGGGAATTATTTGAAGATTGTGCCAGGCAAAATATCAAACTCTTTGAAGTGCGCTTTTCGCCCGATTGGGCGTTTCACGGTCATAACCTCGATTGGGATGCCTGCCTTGAAGGACTGCTGCGCGCGCAGGAACGCGCCGAAAAAGAATTCGACATGGCAATTGGCATCATCGCCATCACCTCGCGCGGCATGGGCGCGGACTCCTGCGTCAAAACTGTCGATTGGGCCATCCGTCATAAGCAGCATATCCAAGCCGTAGACCTTGCCGATGGTGAATTGCTGTACCCTGCCAGGGATTTTGTGAAGCCAATTCTCAAAGCCAGGGATGCAGGCTTGAAAGTGACCATCCATTCGGGCGAGGATACGCCCGCTTCGTATGTCACCGAAACTATCAAGAATTTTCAACCAGACCGCATTGGTCACGGCATTCACAGCATTGAAGATATGAAGGTGGTGGAAATGCTCATCGAGAGGGGGATCACGCTTGAGGTAAACCCATGGTCAAATTTTTTGACCAACTCCGTCCCGACGATTGAGGCGCATCCGCTCAAAAAGCTGTTTGACCTCGGCGTGCGTGTAACCATTAATTCAGATGATCCCGAAGTTCTCGAAACCAATGTCAATGAAGAATACCGCATTGCGCATGAAGTTTTAGGCATGAGCATGGCAGATATCCAGACCTGTAACCGCGTTGCCTTTGAGTCTTCATTCATTGACCCTGCAAAAACACAGAGAATTTGGGATCAGTATTTTTGTTAATATTGCCCCAAATTCAAATTGACCGATTCGTAACCCTTAGGGTAAAATAATGCGCCTGTCTTACCCTTATGCATACCTGTCCCATTGGGGATTGTGTGATCATCTTTTCAAGGAATAAAGGAAATATCTCGAATGGTTAAAAGAACATACCAACCAAAGATCCGCCGCCGCGTGCGTGTACACGGTTTTCGCAAGCGCATGTCCACGGCGGATGGCCGCAACGTCCTCAAACGCCGCCGCCTCAAGGGACGCCATAAACTTGCAGTGAGATCCAACAACCACGTCAAGCGGGTTCGTTGGTAGGTCATCGCGCGCTTAGGCGCGGATGACTTCCAGAGGTGCGGGTGCAGAGACGCTTTCGACTGTCCCGATCCGACGACTTCAAGCGGGTGCGGCGAACAGGCAAGTCCTATGCCCATCCGCTTGTTGTGTTAGTAGCACAAGCCAGTGAACAGAAACAGATCCGCATCGGGGTGACAGCGGGGAAGACCACCGGGACCGCCGTCCACCGCAACCGAGCCAAGCGACTTTTGCGCGAAGCGATGCGCCCCCTGATTCCCGCTCTCACCCTTCGACTGGCTCAGGACAACGCTTCCGGCTGGGACCTGATCCTGATCGCCAGACCCGCGCTTGTGACTGCCACCCTGGAAGATACCCGCTCCGCGTTGACCAACCTGTTCACCCGCGCCAGGCTTTTGCAAAGCGTCCCCGTGGACGAGTCCCCTGAATGAATTCTGAACCTGAATGGCAATTTCACCTGCACGATTATTCCCATGAACCGCGCCTGCGTGACTTGCCGCGCACGCTGTTCAACCTGCCGCGCATCCTTGTGCTGGCATTGATTCGTTTATATCAAATGGTCATTTCACCGGGACTGCCCGCCAACACCTGCCGCTTTTATCCATCCTGCTCCCATTATGGATATCAGGCCGTTTACAAACATGGCGCACTAAAAGGCTCGCTCATGGCGGTCTGGCGCGTGCTGCGCTGCAACCCTTTCAACCCCGGCGGATACGACCCCGTTAAGTGATAATTTCACCGTCATGCAAATGACGGTTTCAACATTGTTAGGAGTACCACAACATTGAATACCAAGCGATTGACATTGTTTATCCTGCTTGCTCTCGGCGCGCTTTTTCTCAGCGCCTGCAGCGGACAGCCCCTCGTAAACACCTGGCCCGGCCTCGCAACTGACGGCGAACGCGCCTACGTTTCCAGCGGCTCCTTCATTTATGCAGTCGATGTGCAAACCGGCAGGGAAGTCTGGCGATACCCCGCAGAAGCGGACAGCAAACAGCTTTTTTTCGCCACTCCCGTTCTCACAGAGGATGGTCAACTTCTGATCGGCAGCGAGGGCTCCAATCATGCCTTTGTCAGTCTCGACGCTGAAACCGGGAAGGAAAATTGGTCGGCGCCATTTACGGGAGCAAAGGGAAAGTGGGTGGCCCCTCCCCTTGTATTTGGCGATACGATCTATGCCCCTAATACAGACGGCTTTCTCTACATCCTGAACATGAATGGCAGGGAAATTGCCGACCCCGTGGAATTGGGCGGCGCGTTGTGGTCAGCCCCCGTGACAGACGGCACACTGATCTACATCACTTCCCTCGATCATCAAGTCCATATCCTGAATCTCACCACCCTTACCTTCGTAGACTCCATTGACCTGGGCGGAGCCGCGCCCGGCAGTCCCACAGTGGGAGCAGGCGGTGTTTTTGTAGGCTCGTTTGCCTCCGCCATTGAATTCATAACACCAAACGGCGGGCATGAGGTAATTGCACAGACAGATCATTGGGTTTGGGGTGCCCCTGTTCTCGATGGTGAGACCCTCTATTTCGCCGACCTTGGTTATGCGGACGTAGGCGGAAAAGTCTATTCGCTTGATCTTGCAACCAACCGCCAAAATTGGGATAACGTTCGGCCGGATGGACCCATTGTAGCCAGTCCGCTTATCGTAGACGAGCAGATTTATATTGTTACAGAAAATGGAGCTTTCCTCGCCCTGGATCGGGATGGAAGGATCGTCTGGGAGAAGACCCCGGGTGGCAAGATTTACACCGCCCCCGTCCTCTCCGGTGAATTCCTCCTCGTTGCTCCGTATCAGGCTGAATTTGCCCTGGCTGCCTACGACCTGGACGGCAAACAAGCCTGGACGTTTACCCCCCAGAAATAAGGAAATAAACCCATGTGGCAAACTATTATTATTCAACCCATGACCAACCTGCTGCTGTGGATCTATGACATCCTTGGTCATGGTCCGCACATGTTTGGTCTTGCGATCATTTTATTTACCATCCTCATCAAACTGATCACCTGGCCTCTCAACGCCTCGCAGGTAAAAGGCGCCCAGGCCATGCAGGAATTGCAGAACGACAAGGAATGGCAGGACATTCAAAAGAAATATGCAAAGGATAAGGAAAAGCTGGCGCAGGAACAAATGCGCATTTATAAAGATCGCGGCATCAACCCCTTCGCCTCCTGCCTGCCGACCCTGGTTCAATTTCCCATCATTATTGGCTTGTACCAAAGCATTACCCGCGCCCTCTCCGCCACCCCGCTCGATATGCTGCAACTGGCGCGCACCATCTACCCGTTCCAAAACGTGGAGAACATCATCCCCCTCAACAGCAAATTTTTGTGGATGAACCTTGGGCAGCCCGAATCAATTCAAGTCCTCGGCTTTGCCCTGCCCACGCTCGCCATCATCGTCGCGCTGACCACCTGGATACAAACCAAACTGACCATGCCCACTTCCAGCAACCCGAACGACCAGAGCGCGCAGATGTCCAAGATGATGAGCATCTACATGCCGTTCCTGCTGGGCTGGTTCGCGTTGAACTTTGCTTCGGGCATTTCGGTTTACTTTATCGTCAGCAATGTTTTGGGCGTGGTGCAATATGCCGCCACTGGACGCGCTAATTGGAGCAACCTGTTTGGCAGCAAGAGTGCGCCAGCCACAAACAAAAAAAAGTAGGGAGGCACTATGAACCAGCGAACCACGCTTGAGATCATCGCACCAACCGTTGAAGAAGCCATTCAACAAGGTTTGGATCAACTCGGCTTGACCGCCGATGCAGTCTCTGTGGAAGTTTTGGATTCAGGATCAAAAGGATTATTTGGACTGGGCGGACGCCAGGTGCGCGTGCGGTTAAGCGTCACCCCGCCGCCTTCACAGGAAACTCCCCCCGCCTCTTCCTCGGACCTCAAACCTGCCCCCGCCAAAAAAGCAGCATCCACGCCTCGGGCAAAAGAGAGCAAACCCCGCAAAGCGGAAAAGAAACCTGCTGTCCAGCAACAGACGCCTCCGCCTCCCGCCCCCAATCCTGTGCCGATGGAACGTCCTGAGCATGATCCTATTCTGGATACCACCGAGCAGGTGATCTCGAAATTGATCAACTATTTTGGGATGAAAGCACAAGTCTCCGCCAATTACGACGAATCCAGCACGGAAGACCGCCGCGTCATTCAGGTGGACATTCGCGGTGACGATTTGAGCGCCCTGATCGGACGCCGCGCCGAAACCCTGGTTGCATTCCAGCATGTTGCCTCGCTCATCGTCGGCAAGCAGACCCAGAATTGGGTGCAGTTGGTTGTGGATGTGGAAGGCTACCGTTCCCGCCGCGAAAAACAGGTACGTCAACTGGCGCAGCGCATGGCAGACCAGGTCACCAAGACCGGGCGTAAAGTCACCATGGAGCCAATGCCCTCCAGCGAACGCCGCGTGGTACACATCGAACTCCGCGGACATCCCGCAGTGACGACGGAAAGCATGGGCGAAGATCCTTATCGTAAAGTAGTGATTCTTCCGAAAGAATAGATTTTGGAGTCAGGGAGTTTGCTCCCGTATTTCGGCGGCTTACCACTACGTGGCACAGGGCCGCCTGATTCCACTAGCCGCCTGATTCCAAAAGACCGTGGACGAAAGTCTGCGGTCTTTTTTCCCCGTTGTCCATGGTCTGCCGTCTATCGTCCAGCACGGTATAATTCGCCCATGTTGGAACTCCCATCCCTTCAGCCTGTGGATTATCTGCTAATCGGTCATGTGGCAGTGGATTTAACACCTGAAGGGAAGCAGCTTGGCGGCACAGCCTCCTATGCTGCGCTGACTGCTAGGGCGATGGGGTTGCGTGTGGGTATTGTCACTTCAGCGGGGGAGGATGCGCCGTTGCACATTCTCGATGGAACCCAGATATTTAACATTCCAACGAAACAAAGTACGATTTTTGAGAACGTCAAAAGCGAGCGTGGACGCAGGCAGACATTACATCATCAAGCCACGCCGATCACGTTTGAGCACATCCCGCGGATTTGGCTGAATACACCCATCGTCCATCTTGCGCCAATTGCCCAGGAAGTGGACACGACGATGGCGGGACAGTTCCCATCTTCGTGGGTGGGTGTCACGCCGCAGGGCTGGATGCGGGCATGGGACGAAAAAGGTCAGGTCGTGGCAAAGGCTTGGGAAAACAGCGAACAGGTTCTCGGTCAGGTGGGAGGCGTGGTGATGAGTATTGAAGATGTGGGCCGTGACTTGGAACTCGTCGAATGGATGGCGCATCATACCAGTCTGTTTTGTCTGACTGAAAGTGAAGATGGCTCCGTCCTGCACTGGCATGGTGACAGGCGGCGTTTTCGTCCGCATCATGTAGAAGAAGTGGATGCGACGGGCGCGGGCGATATTTTTGCGGCGGCGTTTTTTGTACGTTTGTACCAAACGCGGGACGCATGGGAGGCGGCGCGCTTTGCGACCAACCTTGCGGCGTATTCTGTGACGCGCACTGGGTTGATTGGAATTCCGACACACGAAGAAATTGAACATTGCAAGATGGAGGTTTTATCGTGACGAAGATTTATACGTTGGTGAATCAAAAGGGCGGGGTGGGTAAGACTACTTCGACCATTAACATGGCGGCGTATCTGGCGAAGCTGGGTCAACGCGTGTTGGTGGTGGATCTCGACCCGCAGGCGAATGCCACATCTTGTTTGGGCGTGGATAAGTTGGGTGTGGTGGGCGGCACGTATGATGCCCTGCTCGGCGAAGAGGATGTCTTCCCATACATTTTGTTGAACGAGCGCTTGCAGTTGTCTTTGCTGCCTGCGTCGCCATCGCTGGCGGGTGCGGAAGTGGAACTGGTGGATGAGCTCGCGCGCGAGTCGCGTTTGCGCAAGGCGATCTTGAAAGTAGCAGACCGCTACGATTATGTGCTGGTGGACTGTCCGCCTTCGCTTGGCTTGTTGACCGTCAACGGTTTGATGGCGGCGATGGATGGAGTGATCGTGCCCGTGCAATGTGAATATCTCGCACTCGAAGGGCTGGGACAATTGACCCAGACCATCGAGCGGGTTCGTTCGGCGTTGTTCCCTGAGTTGGCGGTGCGCGGCGTGGTGTTGACGATGTTCGACAGCCGCACCAATCTTTCCACCGATGTGGTGGCGGAGGTCAACCGTCACTTCCCGGAACAGGTGTTCAAGAGCATTATCCCGCGCAGTGTCCGTCTGGCAGAAGCGCCTTCGTATGGTTTGCCCATCTCGGAGTACGCGCCCACGTCCGTTGGAGCCGTGGCGTATGAAACGCTGGCGAAGGAATTGTTAA
>JAUXWL010000037.1 GCA_030680155.1 Anaerolineales bacterium | reverse complement strand
GCCGCAAGGCTTTTTTAGGATTGCCCCTGCGCCAGATGGTACTCTTGCCGATTCCGTCGGGGAAAGGTCAAAATCTTAGCGTCTTGGCGGCTTTGCGTTGAGATTGTTAGATTCAGATTTGGAATTGCTGCTTTCTGGACGAGCTCCTTGAAACTACGTAAGAGCCAAAAAGAGATTGAGCAATCAATCTCTTTTTTATCTTCACCGAGGCTCATTCACGATATCGATGGAGTCGAAGCCCGCGTTCCCATCCCCGCCAGGCAGTATTGGAACCTGAATCACAATATACCGATAAATGCCTATTGGCGGGGCGCTGACAGCATTATCTACATCTATCAATATGCCGGTTTGAGTTGGCGGTACTCCATGGAGTTCACTTGCTTCGATCTCAAAATTATCAACTTCGGCGCCGGCATTAGCGGCTACATCGCCTACATTTGAGTTATTATCTGGAATTCCATCGCCCCAGAAAAACACAACATAAAACGAGCCCCCATTAGAAAATTGTGATATGCCTATAATGACCTGATCCATCCATATATTCCCGAATGCATTTCGGTTTTCATAATAGACTAGATCATAATTTGTATCTGACGGTCCATTCACAATAATCGGGTTTGTCCCTAAATCAATTACTGTATATCCTCCATTTGACATGTACCAACTGTTTCCATCGGGATTACCTACTACATTCCCCGGTGGAGGGACATAGGTGCCTGGCGGCGGTGTAGGAGTAGGTTCTTCAGTTGGTTCCTGCGTAGGTTCGTTTGTGGGAGATACTGTCGGCGGAACGGCTGTTGGCGGCTTGGTTGTGGGAGACCCTGTCGGCGGAACAGCTGTTGGCGGCTTGGTTGTGGGAGATCCTGTCGGCGGAACGGCTGTTGGCGTAGGTTCGTTTGTAGGAGATCCTGTCGGCGGAACGGCTGTTGGCGGCTTGGTTGTGATGATGACAGGCGGGGAATTCGTAGGGACGGTTGGTGGCAGGGAAGTTGTCGTCGCGGTTTTTGTCGGGGTGGGGACGGTTGGGGTCGGCGAAACAGGCGTCGGTGAGTTGGGTGCGCCTGGCTTGAACACAAAGGTGGGCGGGAAGGAAATATTCCCGCTGGGGGTCAGGTATGTGCCAGCCCAGGCCATCGGTGTGAGGATTTGGGGCAGGATCGGCTGAAAGAGCGAAAACGGGCGGGGGGATTCCGTATCCGGGTTCAGGTTGGAATTCATGCCCGCATTGACGCTCCAGAATGGCAGAATGCGGATGGCAAGCTGACCAACAAGCAGCATTAAGAAAATGCCAACAGGTAGAATGAATATGAGCAGACTCCAGTCACGGCGTTCGCGGTCTGGGGATTTCATGCAGCCCTGCCCTCATCATTCGGCAGTGGCAGGGAAACGATAAACTTGCTTCCGGGGAAGGTTTCTTCACTATATCCGGGGCTCTCGACCCAAATCTGCCCCCCGTGCGCTTGCACGATGCCACGCGCAATAGCCAGCCCCAGGCCCGGGCCGCCGCCCTTAAACTTGGTCTTGCCCGATGAATGCAGCAGTACCTCTCCGGTTTGATGGAACTTCTCGAAGATCATATCCTTCATGGAGGGGTCAATGCCAATACCTGTATCACTGACTTCAATCTCCACTCGCGGTGGATTATCCCCGTTCGAATATCGTCCCGCTACTAGTATCTCGCCGCCATCGGGGGTGTATTTAATGGCATTCATTACAAGATGGTGGAAAACTTTTTGAAGCATATCTGGATCTGCGGAAACCACAGGCAGCGTTTCGAGTCCCCTGGTTTCAAATTTAATGTTCCTTTCTTTTAGGTCTTTCTTGAAGTTTTTTTTGACCTTGTCAACCACCAACTCCAATTGCAGGCTGGTCCTGCGCAGCACAAGCGCGTCGCTGTCAATGCGGGAAACATCCAACATGCTGTCCACCACATCAGACATACGCTCCGAACCTTCGAGAATGCCCTGCGCCAGTTTCAGCAAATCGGGGTCTTTCTGTGTATCCTGCTCCAGCATTTGAGAATAGCCCATGATCAGAGTCAGGGGCGTGCGCAATTCATGGGCGGAGATCTGAATGAAGTTGGTTTTGGTCCTGTCTATCTTTTGAAGGATCGCGTTTGTCCGCTCAAGTTCCAGGGTGCGGTCTTGAAGGCGGGAAGTCATTTCGTCGAAGGTGCCTGCCAGTTTCCCGATCTCATCCTTGTTGTGAATGCCGGTGCGGCGGTTTAAGTCACCGGCGGCAATCGCCTGCGATGTGCGAACGAGTGAGAAAAGCGGCGTAATCACCCACCGTGTGACAACATAAACGCCGATGACGATCACGCCGATCATGAGCGCCGTGAAGAGGGCGACGTAGGTTGTGCGGCTTTCCTGCCCGGACTGGATCACAAAATCCATCGGCAGGATCACCGCAAACACACCTACGCGGTTATTCCCCACTTGCAAAGGCGCGCGGCCAATCGTGTAGGCGCGCTTATCCAGTTCAAAATTCTCCCCCGTTACAAAATCCTCCTCCGTACGCAGAATGGACTGATATTCCGCCTCGGAAATGGAAACAATATCCAGCGCCTCCGGATTACCCGTACCCAGCGTGGTGACGATCGCGCGGCCGTCGCTGCCATAGAGCGCCACATCCGCAAGGGCAACACTTTTCAAATAAGGTAAAAATCTTCGGACAGGGGTCCCAACAATGATCACGCCTCGAAACTCACCCTCCAAAGAAGAGACAGGCAGGGAAGTATAGTAATACGTCTCATTGTTGACCAAATTGCCGCCCAAACCGCGAGACGGCGGTTCATCCACATTTCTGGTGGTCAAATACCTCGAAACGATAACTGATTCCGCAACACTGGTACTCACTTCCACCCGCCGCACTTCGTTTGCATCATCCAAAATCAGGTGCAAAATTTCGTTGCCAGACGGCGAAATAAAGATCAGGTTCCCAATTTCCCCCGTACCAAAAATCGGACTGACAATGTTATACAAAGTCTCACGGTCTTCATTCGCAAGCGCCTCGGCAACACCCTCAGTAAAAGTAATGCGGCGGGCGTCCGCCACATGTTGGACCTCCAGCCGCACAAAATTATCAGAGACGATCCTGCCTGCCTCAAGGAGCTGGTTGGTCAGGCGCTCCCGCAGGGTTCCGGTCACCAACTGCGTTACTACATAGACCCCGATCAGTGAAACAACCAGGGTTAGCAGCAAATACGGAAGAATAACCTTGATGCGAATGCTCATAAAGCCGCTTGCGCAATAATGCACAAATTTAAATGATTATACAGAGATTATCAATACCCAGCGAAGAAATGCAACCTAATTATAACGTGAGAGCAGGATTAATTTCACTTGAATTTCCCGCTTCCCGCCCCTGCCGAAGCCTGCCAGCCCACCCGGACATTTCCCTCCCTACAGGTTTTTGACAAAATGCACCAGCCGCTCCACTTCCTGGTACCCCAATTTCGCATGTGCGCGGATGCTGACTGTGCTGGGCGTAATTCCCATAAACGGTACTACCGTTTATGTCGCGGAATCCAACGGGGGACGGTCTTCAAATAATTTTCGTATGCCCTGCCAAATTTCTTCTTCAACGTCGGCTCTTCATAGGCAAGGACAAAGGTATGACAGGCAAGAAAAAACAGGAAGGCATACGCCAGTAGGTACCAATATCCAAACCACAGGAATTCGCTAAAAAGCATCAGCAAAACCCCCACATACATCGGGTTGCGGACATACTTATAAAACCCGACAGCCACCAATTCCTTCGGCGGGTCAATCGGTGCGGGCGTGCCGCGGCCATTGACCAGAAAATTCCAAAAGCTCCACAAGATCATCACCCCGCCCAGCATCCAAAGCGGAAACGCGAGCAGGGAGAGAAACCACAGCTCGACGTAGGGCCTTGCAGCAGAAACACAAACGGAATGACTCCAACGATCATCCCCGGTGCAAGGATCAAAAAGAAAAGAGATTTTAACAACGTCATCAGAAACTCACTTTATTCATGGCTGTCTGTCTTTGTCGAAAAATAAGTGAAGACGGCAATGCCCGAAAAGAACAGCACACCGCCAGCCACACCCAACGCCCAGCGCGGAATGCCCCAACTGGAAATATCGAAGGGCAAAAGCCCGAAATACAACAAGAGTGTAATTCCGCCCAGAAGGCTGTCCACTGCGCCGGAGAGCATGAGGGCAAGGCGTGTCTGGTTTTTCATTTATCTATTCTTTCATATGTTTTATGATTTCATCGAATAATTGAGCTACGACATCTGTCAAAAGATGTTTTCGTTCACCTCTGCTCAATACAATACCTTCAGACTTCAAGGCATCTTCATATTCATTCTGAATAAGAGCAGAGACTTGTTTGTCCAACTTTGATGATTTTATTTTCTCAAATACTTTACGTTTAACCTCAATGTACGAACCTGAATTGCCTGGTGAGATTGGATTTAACATCTTATCCTCTTTTCTTCCTCAACTTACTGTTTGCGATTTAACTATTTTGGTTGTCACTTACGAGCGTAATGATTTTCTCTCAGTATGTCAGTTAGGCAAGTCATTCACCGAACACGAACAGATCACTGATCGATTCATGTTTGAAGTTATGGCGGATTGCATCGGCAAAGACCTTTGCCACGGATACGATCTTCAATTTGGGATGCATCCGTTCGGGCGGCATGTGAACCGTGTCGGTGGTGATGATCTGGCTGATCTGGGGAATTTCCGCCAGCCGTTCCAATCCGTTGCGGCTGAAGACACCATGCGTACACATGACCATGATGTCTTCAACGCCTTCCTTGATGAGCAGGCGGCTCAATTCGGCAATGGAGCCGCCTGTGGCGATCTCGTCATCATAGACGAGGGCGCGTTTGTGTCCGCGCACCTGATTGCCCACCAAACCGCTGATGACGACCTCGGCGTCGGAGATGCGTTCCTTGTTGCCTGCCGCCACGGGCAAACCGAGCGCCCGCGCAAACCGTGCCGCAGATTTTGCCTGTCCCATATCGGGGGCAACGATGATCGTGCCGCTCAGGTTGCAAATGGAGAGATATTCCTGGAACACGCCGCGGCTGCTCAACGGATCGGTGGGGATGCCGAAGAAGCCATGCACCTGCGGCGAGTGGAACATCATGCTCATCACATGGGTTGCGCCCGCCGTCTTCAACAGGTCTGCCACCAATTTGGCGGTGATGGAAATGCGCGGCGCATCCTTCTTATCCGAACGGGCAAAGGAATAATACGGGATGATGGCATGGATCTCGGATGCCGCCGCGCCGCGCGCGATGTCGATCATCATCAACAATTCCATCAGGTGGTCGTTGACGGGCTGGGAAAGCGACTGCACGATGTACACGCGGCGATAGCGCACACTTGCCCCCAATTGGATATACAGGTTGTCATTGCTGAAACGTGAGACACGGGTCTCATCCAACGGCACGCCTAATTTTTCAGCGATACTTGCCGCCAGTTTGGGATTGGAACTTCCGCTGAAGAAGCGCGCTTCATCGGCAGGGATGGAGGAAGGATTTGTCATGTGGTCTCCAATATCTTCTTAATTATCCCCGTTTTTTCAACCATTCCAACAACTTCTTTTGCGTCCAGGTATTGACGACATCCTTCGGCTCCAGCCAGGCTCGGCGGCCGATGGCAACACCATAATGAAGCAGATCGAGATCGCCTTCAGAATGTGCATCCGTGTTGATGCTGATGAGGACGCCCAATTCGCGGGCGCGGCGGGCAAACGGGTCGTCGAGGTCGAGGCGCGAAGGGTGGGCGTTGATCTCCATCGCCACACCGGATTCCGCGGCAGTTTTGAGGATCACTTCCATATCCAAATCCGCGCCTTCGCGGTTCGGAAACTCACGCCCTGTCGGATGACCGATGATATCGACATGCGGATTTTTCACCGCCTTCAACAACCGCCCGGTGATCTTCTCTCGCGGCTGGCGCAAACTCGAATGGAGGGAAGCAACCACGAGGTCGAGCGAGGCGAGAAAGTCATCGGGGTAATCGAGCGAGCCATCGGCTTTGATCTCCACCTCTGTGCCGTGCAAAATCAAAATCTTGTCGCCGAGTTGCTTTTGCACTTTCTTGATTTCGGCTGCCTGCTGCTTGTGCCGTTCCATCGACAAGCCATTTGCAACGCCCAGCCCGACAGAATGATCTGTAAAAACAATCGTCTTCAGTCCGCGTTTGATGGCGGCGTTGGCCATGGCGAGGATGCTTAACGCGCCGTCGCTGAAGGTGGAGTGCATGTGCAAATTCGATTTGATGTCTTTGACTTGAATCAACTTCGGCAGTTTGTTTGCCTTCGCCGCTTCCACCTCGCCGCGGTCTTCGCGCAGTTCGGGCGGCACCCACGGCAAGCCCAGCGTTTTATAAACTTCCTCTTCCGTTGAACACAAGGTTTCGCCCTTACTTTTGATTTTCGTCAACGCATGTTCGGATAACGACAAACCTTTATCGAGCGCGATCTGCCGCAGTTTCACATTATGATCTTTCGAGCCTGTGGCATATTGCAGCGCCGTGCCAAACTTCTCCGGCGGATGCACCCACAACTGCGCGCGCACGCCGTCGGTAAATTCGATGCTGGCTTTCGTTTCGCCCCGCCCCAGCACACGGCTGACGCCTTTGAGATTGACAAACGCCTCCATCACTGCCGCTGCGCGTGAGTCTTTTGCCGCGACGAGAATATCCAAATCGCCGACGGTGGAACGCATCCTTCTTAAACTGCCAGCTGATTCTGCTGCGGTGACTCCCTGCACGCCTTTGAGGACTCTGATGATCTCCTGCGCCAGCGGATATGCCCGCCCCAGCGGGATTCGTCCTGATCTTCTCGCCAGTGACGCCAGCCCATCCAGAATGGACGTCTCTGTCTTTGCGCCCATGCCGGGCAGGTCGCGAAGCTGTCCGTTTTTCGCAGCAGCTGCCAGTTCGGCGAGAGTCGTGATATCCAATGCCTTCCAAATGGCGGCAATTTTTTTCGGTCCGAGTCCGGGCACTTGCAGCCATGCCGCCAACTCTTCAGGCACTTCCTTCTTCAAGTTTTCCAGAAATTGAAGTTTGCCTGTGGAAAGAAGCTCGTCAATTTTCTCGGCAATGGCTTTGCCCACACCGGGAATCTCGCGCAGTTTGCCTTCCTTCCAATATTCGCTGGCTTCGCGGCTGAGACTCATCAGACTTTCAGAGGCTTTACGATAGGCGAGGATGACGTAAATAACCTCACCTTTAATTTCACAGAGATTGGCGATCAACGTAAACGTATCGGCAAGCTGGCGGTTGTTCATCATAACGATAATCCTTTCGCGAATGGGTAAATTCAGTAAATCACAGATTGAGCGGAATGCAGACTTTAGGGTTCGTAAAAGAATAACTTCCCGCGCCTATTCATGCGAGGACGTTTTTCCCTCACCCTAGCCCTCTCCCGAAGGGAGAGGGGACTCCCTTCCCCTTTCGGGGGAAGGGCTGGGGAAAGTGCCCCGAAGGGGTATGAGGGCGCATGAGGGAATCTATTTATTTACAGACCCTTAGTCTGCATTTTTGCAGGGGCAAAGCGGACTGAAGTCCGCATTCCGGAGCAAACTCGTGGTTTACTGAAATTATATTACTTTACTGTCAGCCACACACCCAGCATTACCACTGAAAGCCCCAGCAGACGTGACACCTCAAATGGGCGCTGCACTGCACCCAGCCAGCCATAATGGTCGAGCGCCGAACCGATGACCAATTGTCCCGCCAGCAAAATGATCAGGGAGGGCGCAACGCCAATGCGCGGAATCATAAATCCCATGGCCGAGATCACGATCAACCCAAACGCGCCCGCCCCAAAGGTGTACCACGGTAATTCGCGCCACTGACTAAATTTACTCCCCCAAATGAAGAGCGGAATCAGCGCAGCAATCGCCCCGCCCAGGTGAATGATGAACACGCTTTCCAACATTCCCATCCGCTGCGTAATCATGCTGGACATGGGAGCCTGAACGCCGATTGCCATTCCCGCTATTAAACCGATACTGATAATGATGATAAGTGCCTGCATGTATTATCCTTTTGTTTTTTGGTCGATTATAAATTGCATTTCCAATGCCTGTCGCTGCAATCCAAACCTGATAAGATTAAGTTGTTATGCAACGAACTTACACAAAATACATCCTTTGGTCTTTTCTCCTGCTCAGCGCCGTGCTGGGACTTCTGCGCTTCAACTCCCTGCAACTTGGCACATCCTACGACGACGCTCATTACATCATCCTCGCTGAAAGCCTCTCCAGCGGACAGGGGTATCAACTTACCAGCTTCCCGCGTCCGCAGGTCGAGCGTGCTTTCCCGCCGGGCTGGCCGCTTCTGCTTACACCGCTGACCTTTCTTTTTCCAGGAAAGTACTCCATCCTGAAAACCTTTTCGCTTGTGCTTTCGCTGGCTTCCATTTTATTGACCTATGGAATTTTCTCAAAGCGGCTGCAATCCCCTTACCTTGAAATTCTGACGGGGTTGGTCGCGTTGAATCCATTGCTGGTCGGCGCCTCCGTCACGGTCATGTCTGAATCTGCGTACCTGTTTTTCTCCCTGCTGGCGCTGTATTTGTTCGGTAAGTGGCAGGATGCAACCGATAGCCAAAGAAAGTGGCTCATCATTTTCGTCGCTTTCGCCGCGTTTTACACGCAACTCATCCGCACTATTGGAATTGCATTATTCATTGCGCTTGTCGTTTACCTCGTTTTTACCCGCCGCTTTCGTGAAGCGGGTATCACCATTGGCGTATTTATCGCAGGCACACTGCTGCAAGGGTGGCTTAGCGGCGCGCTGATCTCCACCGGCTATCAGACCCAGGTCTTCAACAGCACGATCATCGAAAAAATCAGCCAAATGCTCTCGAATGCGCAAGGTTATTTCAATGAAACCGCGGCTGGTGTTCTCATCCCCGTCTTCGGGGCCAGGCTGACTTCAGCGCTGGGTAATTATGGCTTGCAGGCGCTCCCGTTTATTCTCAACCTCGCCATTATCGCCCTCATCATTTTGGGATTGTTCCATTCGCGCAAGGACATCCAACTGATGGATGTCTATTTCATCATTTACATCATCGGCATTCTTGCATTTTGGAATCCCAAAGTTGGGAGCGTAAAAGCGCGTTTTCTGATCCCCATCATTCCCTGCCTTTATTTTTATTTCCTGCAAGGTGTGTCACTGCTTACAAAAAATAAAATCCGCGCTGCGTATGCCGTTTCCATCATCATTGCCTTCACGCTTCTGGGGCGCAGCCTGCAAGACTGGCGCAACCCCATCATGAACCAAACGACCGACCTTTCCATCGGCGCGCGCTGGGTGGCGGAGAATGCCCCGTCTGATGCCATCGTCATGGTCAATGAACCTGTGCCTGCGTATGTGCATGTGCGGCGCAAGACCATCAACTTCCCAAAACAGGGACAGGGCTTGAAGAAGTACCTGGATAACCAGGGCATTGATTACATCATCATCGCGCCCTTGCTCCAATCGCCGCGCAGCACGGACCTGGAGCCTGCCATCCGCACCCAGATCCTTCCCACACTGGAAGCAGACCCCGAAACATTCATCGTGGTATATTCCAACCTCGAATATAACGTCACCGTTTATCAATATAACAGCGGTCCATAAAACGACCTTGTTATACCCAGCGCGGCCACAAATTGCGCTTTCCCTCTTCCGAAAAAGCGCAATTTGTATCCTACGGGCATGATATGACCGTGAGTATTATATAATAGCGCCATCACAATCCACGCGAAGGCTTTGACACATGACATCTGGCGAACCCACTGAAACAACTCCCGTCCTAAAAATTACACAGGATATGTACGCCTCCCTTCCCACGAGGGACCTGATCCTGTTCGCCGTTCAGCATCTCCACGCGGAGGGCGCTTCGGCCACTGTCGAAGAGATCGTTTCGGCCTGCTTCAAATTATTCCCACACCGCTTCTCGCTGAAAAATTATTTCTACTGGCCCGACTCGGCCCATGTGGTTCAGGCGTTGAAGTATGCCAGGGAAAAAAAGTACATCAAAGAATCTCCTGAAGCTGGGTTTATTCTCCGTCCCGCAGGCAGGCAAATTGCAAG
>JAUXWL010000036.1 GCA_030680155.1 Anaerolineales bacterium | reverse complement strand
ATCGACCGCGCCAGCAACCGCCGCAAGAAACGCCTGTTCAGTGACCGCGGCGCGGGTGAGAAAATTTTCTACTACGAAGCGCGTGACGACTACGGCGAAGCATCCTTTGTCGTGGACACCATCGCCCAGCTCGTCGCTTCGGGAGATTTCGAGCCGAAGGACTGCGCGGTGATGTATCGCACCAACGCCATGTCCCGCCTGCTTGAAGAAGCCTTCTTACAGGCACGCCTTCCATATAAACTGGTCGGCGCGCAACGCTTTTACGGACGCCGCGAAGTCAAGGACATGATCGCCTTCCTGCGTCTCTCCCACAACCCCGCCGACGAAGCCGCCCTCGGACGTGTCATCAACGTACCGCCGCGCGGCATTGGCGAAAAGACTCTCACGACGCTGCACCTGGTCGCACGCCAGAACAATACAACCGCAGGCATTGTGCTCCTTGATCTTGCACGCGGCGCAGAGTCACCTTTTTACAAATCCTTCACCGGTCGCGCCGCCGTCCCGCTCGCGGATTTCGGCGGCATGTTCGCCAACTGGCGTACGCTCGCGCAAACAGCCACCGTCGCCGAACTCTTCGACCACATTGCGCGAGATATCAATTACAAGGAATACATTGTTGACGACGGCTCTGAAGAAAACCTTGACCGCTGGGAAAACGTGCAAGAGTTGAAACGCCTCGCACTCGAATATTCCACGCGCACACTCGACGAGTTCCTCGAAAACGTCGCGCTCATCGCCGACCAGGACACGCTCACCGACGCCAACGCCCCCACCCTGCTCACGCTCCACGCCGCCAAAGGTCTCGAATACGGCGCGGTCTTCATCGTCGGCCTCGACGACGGCATCATT
This sequence comes from Anaerolineales bacterium, assembly GCA_030680155.1. Taxonomy (GTDB): domain Bacteria; phylum Chloroflexota; class Anaerolineae; order Anaerolineales; family Villigracilaceae; genus Villigracilis. Next base: position 14,330 of record JAUXWL010000036.1, on the reverse strand, counting down.
CCGCACAGCCGTTCCTTCGACGAATACGAACAAATGGAGGAAGAACGCCGCCTCTTCTACGTCGGCATCACGCGCGCCAAAGACCGCCTCTATCTCCTGCGCGCCATCCAACGCGGCGGGCGCGGCATGGCGGAAGAAACGTATCCCTCGCGCTTCATGGATGACATCCCAACCGACATGCTGGTCGGACGCACGCGCACAGGACGTTCGATGCGCGGCGCACCCTCTGACATAAAGTGGTCGCTTCCTTCTTCGCCGAATCATGCTCCTGTTACCCAAGCCAAATACAAAGCCGGGACTCGCGTCAAACACCCAACCTGGGATGAAGGCATCGTCATAGACTCAAGGATGCAGGACGGCGATGAGATCATCGACGTGGTCTTTGAGTCTGTCGGCATTAAGAGGCTGGCGGCGAGTCTGGCGAATCTTTCAGTGATCAGTGAGCAGTGACCAGTAATCAGTGAACAGTGGGCAGGGCATGATGGAAGGCATCACCACGCTCGTAAAAGAAACGATTTTTGGTTTGTGCCTTTTGCTGCTGATTCCATCCCTCGCAGCCGCAATGCACTTGCGGCGCAGACAGCCGGCGCGATCGGCGCTGTGGCTTGCGTTGCTGATGGTTTCCACATTCCTTTTTGCTGTGGCGGCTTGGAATCTGCTCACCCTGCCGGCCTTCGATTTCGTTGATCGCTGCCGCCCGCCAGGAACTGGCATGTGCCTGGACGGTCGTTCGTTCGAGGCGGCGCGGTGGGAAATTCTGGGCGAGCAATCCCGGGCTGTTTTTTTCTTCCTTTTGCTCCCGCTTGGGCTGGGCGCGGGCGGAATGTATCGCCTGCTTCAAAAACGCAATCCTTGATGTTCAAAGCGCCGCCCCTTATCACTCCCGCTCACAGCGCCGTCCCCTTATCACTCCGCTCACAGCGCCGTCCCCGGCGCGGCGGATTACAGAGCACACTTCATTGCTCAGTTCCACTCCTCCGCCGGGGACGGCGGAGGGAGCAGGGTAATCGCTCAAAGCGCCGTCCTCGGCGCGGCGGATTGCAGCATATACTACATTTTATGACTTTCCATTCCATTCACGACCCAACCCACCTATACTTTGTCACAGCGTCGGTGGTTGAATGGATTCCATTGTTCAAATATCCAAAATATACTGAAGTTATTCTGAGTTCGCTTTCGTGGATGCAAAAAGAAAAACGGCTCTTGCTTTTTGCATTTGTCATCATGCCAACCCATGCTCATCTCCTCATCAAACCGCAAAACCAAACCATAGGCGAAACTGTCCAACAATTCGGCTCATTCACAGCACATGAAATCCTCAAGAAAGTACGAGAGGACGGCAAAACAGACTGGCTGAAAACTTTCGAACAGGAAAAGCGCGACCCGCGCCATAAGCATAGCATCTGGCAGGATATTCAGGCAAAGAACATCTTCTCCATGGAAGTTCTGGAGCAGAAAGTGGAATATATCCACCAAAACCCGATTAGAAAAGACTGGAAATTGGCAACAGACAGAGCGGACTACATTTATTCAAGCGCGGGGTATTATGATTACGGACGGAAACCTATCATTGAAATTACTGATATAAACGAGTGGCTGGCTTCGACACCTCCGCCGGGGACGGCGGAGGGAGCAGGGTAATCGCTCACAGCGCCGTCCTCGGCGCGGTGGACTACAAAAAACGCTTTCGCCGGGGACGGTGGAGGGAGCATAATAATACTGCTCACAGCGCCGTCCTCGGCGCGTGGATTACAAAAACGCTTTCGCCGGGGACGGCGGAGGGAGCAACAAGGAGAATCCCATGCAATACACCAACCTCGGTAAAACTGGAATGAAAGTCTCCCGTTTGTGCCTCGGCATGATGACCTACGGCTCGAAGACCTGGCGCGAGTGGATTTTAGATGAAGAAGCCGCCAAGCCCTTTGTAAAGAAAGCGCTGGATGCTGGCATAAATTTCTTCGATACAGCAGATGTTTACTCGCTTGGCGAAAGTGAAAAAATTACGGGCAACCTGTTGCGGCACTTTGGCGTAAGGCGTGAAAACGTGGTCGTCGCCACCAAAGTGCATGGGCAGTTAAGCGCTGACATCAACGACCGCGGACTCTCGCGCAAACACATTATGGACGCCATCGATAACTCGCTCAAACGCCTGCAAATGGATTATGTGGACTTGTACCAGATCCACCGCTGGGATTACAACACGCCCATCGCAGAGACAATGGAAGCCTTGAACGATGTTGTCCGCGCGGGCAAGGCCCGGTATATCGGCGCGTCGTCCATGTTTGCATGGCAATTCATGAAGGCACAGCACGTCTCCGAGATGAACGGCTGGACGAAGTTCGTCTCGATGCAGAACCACTACAACCTTGTGTACCGCGAAGAAGAGCGCGAGATGATTCCGCTGTGCATCGATCAGGGCATCGGACTCATCCCATGGAGCCCGATGGCGCGCGGTTTCTTCGCCCGCAACAGCAAAAGCGGAACAGAGACATCCCGCTTGAAAACAGACGGCTTTTTCAAAGAACTCTATGATCGTGACGATGATTTTCTGGTGGCAAAACGCGCGCAGGAAATCGCCAAGGAACGCGGTGTGACCTCCTCGCAGATCGCGCTGGCTTGGGTGTTGAGCAAACCCCATATTGCCGCACCCATTATCGGGTCCAGTAAGATCGAACATTTCGATCAGGCAATGGCCGCATTGGAGATCAAACTCACAGAGGAAGAAATCCAGCGGCTCGAAGAGTTTTATCAGCCGCACCCGGCGCTGGGACATTCCTGATGTATTTCAAGGTTCTGTACCTCATTTATAAAATCTACTGCTTTATATTCCGCCCGATCCGCATGGGAGTACGGGTCTTGATGCTTCAAGACAACCGGGTCTGGTTAATTCGACACACCTATTTGCCTGGCTGGTTCATGCCCGGCGGTGGACTCAAGAAGTGGGAGACGCTTGAAGAGGCTGTGCGCCGCGAAGCTCGTGAAGAGACTGGCGCAGAGTTAGGCGAGATATCGCTGGTTGGGGCTTTCACCAGTTTCGTTCAATGGAAGACCGATCACGCGGTTGTTTTTCTTTGCAGGGATTTTAAGTTCACTGGCAAGTCGGATGGGGAGATCGCAGAGATGCGTCAGTTTGCGCTGGATGCGCTGCCTGAAGATACCTTTCCATCTCATCGCCGTTTGTTGGGGTCGTTTCGTAAAGGCGAGGTTAAGCCCAATTTTGGGAAGTGGTAAGTACGGCAAAATCGGGCTTGAAAAATATCAGACGGTATAATAAGAAAAATCATCACCTAATGGATACCCGCAATCATGACACATGAAACCATGAAGATCGTCATCCCCATGGCAGGCTGGGGGACCCGTATGCGCCCGCACACCTGGAGTAAGCCCAAGCCGCTCATCAGCGTGGCGGGCAAGACTTCGCTCGAACATCTGCTGGATATGTTCAAGACCCTGCCAGACCCTGAAAATGCCGAATTTGTTTTCATTGTCGGTCCGTATCTGGGTGAGATGCAAATTCCAGCCTTCATTAAAGAACATTATCCAAACATGCAGGCGCAATATGTTGTCCAACATGAAATGAAGGGACAGTCTCATGCGCTCTGGCTGGCGCGCGAACATTTGACGGGCCCGATGATTATGTGTTTCTCCGATACGTTGATGGAAACGGACTTCTCCTTCCTCGCCAAAGAGGAAGCGGACGGTGTGGCATGGGTGATGCCTGTAGAGGATCCGCGCCGCTTCGGAGTGGCGGAGGAAGGGTCAGACGGCTGGGTAACGCGCTTCATTGAAAAGCCGCAAAGCATGGACAACAACCTCGTGGTGGTCGGCTGCTATTACTTCAAGGATTCGGCGCAATTGCTCGCCGCCATTGACGACCAGATGAAACGCGGCGTGATGCTCAAGAATGAATACTTCATCACCGACGCCATTTCCATCATGATCGAGGGCGGGGCGAAGGTGCAGACGCAGAGAATCAGTACCTGGCTGGATACCGGCACAATTGACGCAACGCTGGATACGAATAAGATTTTGTTGGAGAAGATCGGTTCACAGGTTGGCAAGTTCAAAAGTTCAAATGTGAAGGTGATCGAGCCTTCGGCAATTCATGAGACGGTTGAGATATCAAATTCAACCATTGGTCCGTTTGCTTCGATTGGGGCGAACTGCAAGATTGAAAATGCCCAGATTTCAGAGTCCATCATCGAAGCGGATTGCGAGATCCATGATGCGGCGTTGACTCGCTCCCTGATCGGCAAACAGTCCAAGGTTAAGGGGAGAGGCGACGGTCACGTCTCGCAGTTGAATATCAGCGATACGAGTTCCGTCGTTTTGTGAGTCATGGAAGCAGTTGAGTGTCGTTCGGATACGGAATATGCGGAGCGCCCGCTTTCGTTGATGTGGCAGGGACAGCGCCATGAGATCGCGGAAATTTTTTCGCGCTGGCGCGGACCCGCTGAAAAAGGTTTTTGCGTCAAGACCGTGGACGGTCTGGCGTTTGAATTAACGTACCAGGAAATTTCAGACGACTGGCACGTTCAACCCATCTAATGTCGTTGCGAGGAGGGTGAAGACCGACGAAGCAACCTGCCAACCTGGCGTAAGATTGCTTCTCCGCTTCGCGGCTCGCAATGACATGACACAGGAGGCTCGATGCAGGAAATCAGTGAAGTACAAAGACTTTCAAAACGTGTGGCGGGCTTGAAGCCCAGCGGCATTCGCAAGTTTTTTGATATTGCCGCGACCATGAAGGATGTAATCTCGCTCGGCATCGGCGAACCCGATTTCACCACGCCCAAGCCGATCCTGGATGCGGGCATTCGTTCGCTGCAAAACGGCGAGACGCATTACACATCCAATCACGGCAGGCTCGAACTGCGTCAGGGCATCGCGGATAACCTGAAAAAGTTGTACAACGTTTCGTATGACCCCACCAGTGAGATCGTTGCCACCGTTGGCGTTTCGGAGGCGTTGTACCTGACCTTCACTGCAATCCTTGAACCCGGTGATGAGGTTATCATCCCCACACCATGTTTTGTGTCGTATCAGGCGGAAGTGATTTTGGCGGGCGGCGTGCCTGTTGAAATTCCTGCGCGGCTTGAAAACAACTTCACGATTGACCCCGCTGACATCCGCAAAGCCATCACACCGCGCACGAAAGTTATTTTCATCGGGTATCCATCCAACCCCACGGGCGCTGTCGCTCCGCGTGAGGTGATGTTGGAGATCGCCAAACTTGCGGAACAGCATGACTTGATCGTTGTGTCAGATGAAATCTACGACCGCCTCGTCTATGACTTTGAGCATGTCTGCTTCCCCGCATTGGATGAAAGCCTCAAGCGCCGCACGATTTTGCTGGGCGGCTTCTCAAAAGATTACGCCATGACAGGCTGGCGCATCGGCTACGCCTGCGGACCTGCGGACATCATCTCGGGCATGGTGCGCATCCATCAGTACACCATCATGTCCGCGCCGACCACCGCACAGGATGCCGCCATCGAAGCCTTGAAATCGGGCGAACCCTACGTGCAGGATATGGTGGCGGAATATGACCGCCGCCGCCGCTTGTTGGTTGCTGGATTAAACCGCCTCGGTCTCTCGACGTTTGAGCCGCGCGGCGCTTTCTATACATTTCCCAACATCCAGGCCTCTGGCATGGACGATGAGACTTTCGCTGAAGCGCTGCTGCGCGAAGAGCAGGTCGCCGTGGTGCCGGGCAATGCCTTCGGACCGGGCGGTGACGGGTTTGTCCGCGCGTGTTATGCTACTTCGTATGAAAAGATCGAAGAAGCCCTGCGCCGCATGGAACGGTTTATGAGCAGGCACGGTTAAGTTCGTAATGCGTGATACGTAATGCGTAACAAAAAGGGACGAGCTTTGCGGCTCGTCCCTTTTTTATTGTCCGCCTGCGATCTTGGTTTTGTAACCAAGTTTTTGCAGGACTTCCGCCATGCGCTGGCGGTGTTCACCCTGGATTTCGATGGTTCCATCCTTGACCGTTCCGCCCGTGCCGCATTCCTGTTTGAGTTTTTTGGCGAGAGTCTTCAGATCCTCTTCGGTGAGGACGAGGTTCTTCACGATGGAAACGACCTTGCCGCCGCGCCCGCCCGACTCGCGGTGCAGGTAGGCGGTCTGCTGTTGGGGCGGCAATGACTCCCCTCTCCTCCCAGGAGCCCCCTTCGGGAATGATAAGGGGCTGGGGGTGAGGTTGCTTTTCTTGCGAAGGTCTCCATCTTCAGAAGACCAAACGGTGCGGTTGTTGTTGGGCATGGGGCAATTATAAATTCACTTTACGCGATTTTTACTTTCTTGCATCCCTCACCCTTCGACTGCGCTCCTTGTCCTTCGACAAGCTCAGGATCCACTCGTCGCTCCGCTCGTAGTCGAAGCGCTGGTGCGTAAGGTGAGTTTTATAAAGACTGTAAGAATATAGCGCAAAATGTGTGCTATCTTTTTTGGCGGAAATGTGTTTATATGTTTGATGGAACACTCACTAAAAACGCTCTGGTATCAGCCCATGTTTTCTTCATTATTAAACAACCGCGTTGAATCCGCGGCAATTGTCGGGTTTGGTGTCGTCCATTTGGGAATGAACCTGGCGGGGCTGCCGTTTTGGACCTGCCCGGTCCTTGCTGCGACCGGCGTCCCCTGCCCCGGCTGCGGGTTGACACGGGCGACCATGCAATTAGTTCACGGTGATATCCTCGCTTCGTTAAAAACGCACGCCTTTGCCCCCGTCTTTCTTGCAGCCCTGTTCATCATGGTAATGGTATTAATCCTGCCGGGCTCGCAGAGCACAAGGCTTATCAATTTCGTAAACCGCCTCGAGACGCGCAACGGTATAACAGCATGGGGGTTTACTTTACTAATGCTTTATTGGGCGGTTCGCCTGATGGCATAATACCAATTTATCACAGGAGAGTGTGTCATGGAAGTTTCTGCAAATCTGGGTCTGGGTGGTGTAATCGCGTTCGTGGCAGGCATTGCCGTTCTGGTCAAGCTGTTCCAAAAGGAAGGCTTCCTGAAGGGCATCCTCGGTTTTATCTGCATGCTCTACACGTTCATCTGGGGTCTTCAGAATATGAAGAATGAAGAACTCAAGCTCAAGACATGGATGTACGTCTGGATGGCAGGCATCGTGATCGGTCTTATCATCAACTTCACCATGGGTGGCGGCGCAGAGTAATCTCCATCGCAAGAAACAAACATGACTCACCCCGAAATCAAGGTTTCGAGGGTGAGTTCGTTTTTTAAAGCAAATGGGATGCGGACGCTTGCATCGAACGCCAGCGCGATGGGATAAGTATTCGTAACATCAATCCCTTTTTCTCCTTGTGTATGTCATAGCCTGCAAAGCCAATGCCATCCATTTCGGCAAGCTCAATGCAAGCCTTCGGGATTGGCTGCGTAAGGTGAGTTAATGAGACGAATCCTGCCCTGAGATTCTCTCGCGTGACGCACCTCTGTGCAACAATAAGGTAAACTGAAAATATATGAACGGCGAATCGCTTCGCACCCTGCAATTCCTGCTTTCCCGCCTCGAACGCATCTCCGCTGATTCAGCGGTGGCGTACCGCGCCAGCGGGGTGCGCGGGGCAATGCTGAGGGTGGTGGAAAAGCTCGAAGCGGGCAGACCCGTTTCAGGTCAGGATGTGAGGCGTTTGATCGAGAGTGGCTACGCCCTGCTTGAGAAGGCGGCTGAAGAGAAGGTCAGGTAACAAAAAAGCCTCGTCCGGCATGGATAAGGCTTTTTTGTTGGACCAGTTTCGAGTTAAGAGCGAATTCTTCCGTTTAAAAACTTGCATTTTCGTTAGGAATTCATATAATAAAACTAGATATTGAAAGGGCAAACCCGTTGTGAGGCGGGGGCGCAAAGTCATGGGTCTTCGACCTGTTTCAGGAGGAAGATCGCCAGGCCGCCGAATATATTTTCTGGCGGTTTTTTTCTTTAATCCGTCCAAGGAGGCCAAACGGTAGAGTTCAATCATCGTTCATACATGCAATCGGCACGACCAATTCTTTAAGAGGAGACAAGATGATGTTCAGAAAGAGTTTCAAAATGTTTTCCATCCTGCTGGTATTGGCGTTGACCTTTACCAGTTTTGGATCCGCTATTGCAGATGATGGGGGACCTCTTTTCCCCGAAACTCCCGCCCCCACCGCTGAAACCGGTGAGATGACCAACGAGACCCCCTCGTTATGGTTTGTTGAACTTTCCAGCTCCCCCGCAGCAGATGGTACAAATAAAGCCACCATCAATAACGAACAAAAAGCCTTCCGCAGCAACGCGAAAAAAGCCGGTCTGATCTATACGGAACGGTTTGCGTTTAATACGCTTTGGAATGGTTTGTCCATTCAGGTGGATGCTTCACAGCTTGGCGCACTGTCGCGCATCTCCGGCGTGAAGGCGATCTACCCAGTCGAGACGATCCGCATCCCGGAGACCGCCGCGGCTGAAAATCCTGAATTGGCAACCGCTCTTGCCATGACCGGCGCAGATGTGGCCCAGAGCGAACTCGGCTACACCGGCGCAGGCATCAAAGTCGCAGTCATGGATACCGGTATTGACTATGACCACCCAGACCTCGGCGGCTGCTTCGGTCCCGGCTGCCGCGTGGCAATGGGATATGACTTCGTAGGTGATGCATTCAACGCGGATCCCACTTCGCCTTCGTATAACCCGGTTCCCGCGCCTGATGACGACCCGGATGACTGCAACGGTCACGGCACACACGTTTCAGGCATTGTCGGCGCGAACGGCGCGGTGACAGGTGTGGCTCCCGATGTGACCTTCGGCGCTTATCGCGTCTTCGGCTGCACAGGCTCCACCACCGCCGACATTATGCTCGCCGCCATGGAACGCGCCCTGGCTGATGACATGGACGTGCTCAACATGAGCATCGGTTCCGCCTTCCAGTGGCCCCAATACCCGACCGCCCAGGCAAGCGACCGCTTGGTGAACAAGGGCATGGTCGTTGTGGCTTCCATCGGCAACAGCGGCGCGAACGGGCTGTACTCGGCTGGTTCGCCGGGCTTGGGCAAGAAGGTGATCGGCGTGGCGTCGTTCGATAACAGCCACGTTGCACTGACAACCTTCACGGTAACGCCTGCAGATCTCACGATAGGATATGGCAACGCCGCCGCAGCGCCTCTTGCGCCAACCTCCGGAAGTTTGCCGTTGGCAAAGACGGGGACTCCCACCACCGGTGATGATGCCTGTACGCCGATTGCCGCCGACCTGACTGGTTATGCCGTGCTGATTCGACGCGGCACCTGTGCCTTCCATACGAAAGCGCTCAACGCGCAGAATGCTGGTGCGGCGGCGGTTGTCCTCTACAACAATTTGGCTGGCCGCTTCAGCCCCACCGTTGCGGGCACGCCAGCCATCACCATTCCAGTGGTTGCCGTCTCTGACGCTGAAGGCGTCGCGATCAACAACGCGATTAATTCGGAGCCGCAGACCCTTAACTGGTCCGACCAAACCGGCGTGTTTACCAACCCCACCGGCGGACTGATCTCGTCCTTCAGCTCCTACGGGCTTTCCCCCGATCTGGCTCTCAAGCCTGATATTGGCGCGCCGGGCGGTTTGATCCGCTCCACCTACCCGCTTGAATTGGGCGGCTACGCCACCATCAGCGGTACTTCCATGTCCTCGCCGCATGTGGCTGGCGCGGCGGCTCTGCTCCTGCAGGCTCGCCCCAACACCCCCGCACAGGCAGTGCGCGGCATCCTGCAAAATAGCGCTGATCCAAAAGATTGGTGGGGGCTCCCGGGCGTTGGATATATCGACAACGTCCACCGCCAGGGCGCTGGTATGCTCGATATTGACGATGCCATCCTAGCCACAACGAAGATCACCCCTGCCAAGATCGCCACCGGTGAGAGCGAAGCGGGTCCATATTCCCAGACATTGACCATTGAGAACAACGGCGCATCCGCTGTGACGTATGATCTGTCCTTCGTCAACGCCCTCTCCACCGGCGCGAACACCTTTACAGTAGGGTTCAACCTGTCCAACGCCAGTGTAGCCTTCAGCGCCGCGAGCGTCACCATTCCGGCGGGCGGCTCCGCTTCAGTGGACGCCACCATCAATCCAGCTACAGGCCCGGTCGGCGGACAATACGGCGGGTACATCGTCTTCACCCCGCAGGGTGGCGGACAGGTATACCGTGTTCCGTTTGCCGGTTTCATCGGCGATTACCAGTCCAAGCAGGTTCTCACCTCCGGCGGCTCCGGCTTCCCGGCCTTGGGCTGGACACCCAACGGCTCCGCCTTTGGTTTTGCAAGCCCCGGTGATGTCTTCACCATGCAAGGCTTTGACATTCCGTTCTTCCTCGTTCACTTAGACCACCAGTCACGCCTCTTCCGCGTGGAGATTTTCGCGCAGAACGGCAAAGCCTGGCACCGCGCCTACAACGAGGATTACATGCCGCGCAACAGCACCAGCACCGGCTTCTTCGCCTTCCCGTTCGATGGCGCCACCTTCGCGGGTAAAAAGACCTACAACGTACCCGATGGCACCTACTACGCCGTCATCTCGGTCTTGAAAGCCAACGGCGATGACAACAACCCGGCCCATTGGGAAACCTGGACCTCACCAGAATTTGTGGTGGATCGTCCGTAACCCAACTACGCTTCCAACTTAAAAAAACAGACCTCCCGTTTGGGAGGTCTGTTCATTCTCAGCAAAGCTACGCGCGTTCCTGGGCCTTCACCACGCTGAACTTATCCTTACCAAGTTTGTAATTACCGCTGTGCTTCAGCACCTGCTCCACCAACTCCGCGGGCACATCCACGAACGAGACCTTGTCCTCGATGCGAATCTTGCCGATGACAGAACCTGTGATCTTGGCGTGGAAGGCGATCTGCCCCACGATGTCATTCGGGCGGATGCTGTGCTCCCTGCCTTTGTTGACCTTCAGCCGCACCATCCCCTGCTCATGGGCGACGCTTCCTTTTGCCCGCTGCTTGCCAGCCCGCCCAGACTCTTCCCTACGCCCAAACGGTTCCCGCTTCGCGCCGCGTGATGTAAAACCGTGTTCGCGTTTCTCGAACTTCACTTCGGCAATTTCCGCAATCGGTCGCTGCTTTTCATCGGCACGCGAGATCTTGATGGCGGCGGCGGCGATGTTCATCACATCATGCCCGCCATCGATCAATTCCTGCACAATTTCCAACTCGCGCTTGTATCGTCCGCGCCCCAGCCAGACTTTGAGTTTTTCCACCAACTGCGTTTCACGGTGATTGGCAATATCTTCGGTGGTGGGTAGTTTCATCTCTTTGACAGGCTGTTTGGTGAGGGCTTCCACTTCACGCAGGCGGCGTTTTTCCTTCGGCGAAAGCAGGGTGATGGCAATGCCGGTCTTGCCAGCGCGACCTGTGCGCCCAATGCGGTGGATGTACACTTCGGCATCGTCGGGCAGGTGATAGTTGAAGACGTGTGAAATATCGTCAATATCCAAACCGCGCGCGGCGACATCGGTAGCCACCAGCACCTTCAACTGATTGGAGCGGAAACGTCCCAGCACGCGCTCGCGGGCGTTCTGGTCCAGGTCGCCGTGAATGGCTTCAGCGGGGATGCCGCGCACGACGAGTTCATTTGCCAGTGTGCTGGTCTCGGCGCGGGTGCGGGCGAATATCAAGGCGCTGTGGATGGGTTCGATCTCGAACAGACGAGTCAGCGCATTGGTCTTGTGACTCTCATGGACGAAGTAATACCTCTGCTCGATTGCCACAGCGTTGAGCGCGCTCCGTTTAACGGTAACAGATTGCGGGTCCCGCATGAAGCGGTTGGCCAGGGAGCGAATGCGCGGGGGCATGGTCGCGCTGAATAAAGCCGTCTGTCGTTCGGGCGGGGTCGTCCCCAGAATTTTTTCAACATCTTCGATGAAGCCCATGTTAAGCATTTCATCCGCTTCGTCTAGCACGACGGTTTTGACATCGCCCAGGGCGAGCACACCGCGGTCGAGCAGGTCGTTCAAACGCCCCGGTGTACCGACGACGATATCCACGCCGCGCTTGAGGTTGTTGATCTGCGGTCCGTACGGCTGACCGCCATAGACTGCGAGCACGCGTATATTGAGATGCTTGCCGTACTCGGTCATGGAATCAGCCACCTGCAAGGCAAGCTCGCGGGTGGGCGCAAGCACCAGGGCTTGCGGATTTTTTTGTCGTTGAAAGTTGTGCAGAATGGGGAGGGCAAAGGCGGCGGTTTTGCCTGTGCCGGTTTGGGCTTGACCGATCACATCCACGCCGGTGAGCATGAGGGGGATCATGCCGGACTGGATGGGGGTCGGCTCGGCATAGCCGAGTTCGGTGATAGCCTGCATGATCTCATCACGCAGGTTGAGAGAAGAAAAATCGGTTGTCATTGTTAGTCCTTTAGTTTGATAGTCGGTTAGTCCAGTAGTCCGGTTGTCTGATGGTCTTTCGACCATTCAACCAACTGACCATGCAGCATCCGACTCTAAGGGCTTGCTCTGACAACTCCATTACTTCTTCCTGCTCAACAGGGTTTGCCTTTTCAGGCAGAACCCGCCCAACAAAAAAGCCCGAAACGTTTCTTCGGGCTCGTCGTTTAGAGTGATCAAAACAATTCCCAGAAATCGCTCTCCGTTGAAAGCGGACGTGAGTTTACCACAGATTCTGACGACGGACGATGCGGGGATTACTCGTGTGTCATGCAAAAAGGTTGTCAGCACGGACTGCAAAGTCTCCAGATTTTGCTCGAAAGTCAGGAGACTTTCGACTCCATTCCTGACACGGTTTGCATAGCGCGGTTCGTACCGCAAAAACTTGTCCTCGCAGAGGGTTCATTTTGCGCCCTGGCAGGCAGGATAAACCCTTCGATCTACTCAGGGCAGGTCTTGCAGTACTGCGCAGAATCTTCGCGGCTGGCGTAGTTTTCGTGGAGTAATACTATAAAATCGCGTTCGTTTTGAAAACGCTGCAACTGAGCGGACGAATAACGTCCCTGCTTGTTCTCTTCGAAGTTAGCAGCGGAGAACATGCCTTTTTGTTGCAATTCGTAGTTGTGCTCGTAGGTGGAAGCCATAAGATATTCTCCTTATTATTACAGCGCAAGGTTGCTCCCTGCGCCGTACCCATTCTGGGCACTTTCCCCGGCGCAGGCGTTTTCCAGCAACACGCCGCCGGGGATGTATGCCCAGATATGGGTACGGCAGCTTTGAGCCTGACTTTGCGCTGTAATGTTAGACAAACGCGTTTTTATCTTCGTACTGATTATAGATTGTTTTATATCGTTCACATTACTCGTTTTTCAAAAAACTCAAACATTGCATGATATCCCCTACCTTATTAGGGGAGAATCCCTCTAACCGATTACCCACAACCTTTATACAATAAAGTCAAATCTTGAAAGTTGATGAACGCCCGATGATGAAGTCTCTGCCTAAACCTCAAGCAATATATGACATTTATACTCCGAATTAGGGCATTTCAATACTGACCCTCAAGGGCTGAATGCCATACTATTGTCGGTCAAAGGGCATCGTTCTCTCTTTTATACCCAGCGCGGTCACAAATTGCGCTTTTTCAAAAGGGGATAAGCGCAACTTGTGACCGTGGGCATTATATAGCGAATTCAATATCACATAAGGAGTCTGTATGAAAAAGCTGCTATTCGTAATTTCCCTGCTCGTTCTTGCCTCACTGGTCCTTTCGGCCTGCGGTACGCCTGCCCCGGTTGCAACTGAAGCGCCCGTTGTTGTTGAGACCGAAGCGCCTGTTGTGGCAACTGAACCACCTGCGCCTGCCTGGGAAGCCCCCAAAGGCGCATTTGTCGCCCTGCCTGTAGACGCCGCCCCCACCCTGGATGGCGTTGGCGATGAAGCCTTCTGGACCGATGCCGAAGAGATCGTCATCGATGTGGATGGCGGCTTCAACAAATTTGAAACCAAAGTTCATCTTAAAGCCGTTTACACAGCAGACAGCGTGTACTTCCTGATGACCTACGCAGACCCAACCGAATCCTTCTTCCGTTATCCCTGGCAGAAGCAGGAAGATGGCACCTGGAAGCAAATGAAAGACCCGAATGATAAAGGCGGCGATAATAACCTTAATTACGAAGACAAAATGGCTTTCATCTGGAACATCAACAACAGCATCGAGAAGTTCGAGACCAAAGGCTGCTATACCGCCTGCCATGACGGCGATGATTCTGGGAAACCCTACGGCAACAAATACACCGCTGGCGAAGGTCAACTGGGCGATATCTGGCACTGGAAATCCGTCCGCAACCTGAACCAGATCGATGACCAATATCTTGACTGGACCGAATACAACGCCGAAACCGCCAAGGAAGCTGGACGCAA
>JAUXWL010000029.1 GCA_030680155.1 Anaerolineales bacterium | reverse complement strand
GCTGCAACACAGGCAGACCCGTCATGGAGTCGTTGGCATATAGATCAGTGAAGGTTCGCCGTAATTGAAGGACCCCATTCCAATCCTTCCTTGTCAGAAGTTCGCTTAACGTGTGTGCGATGATCTTCCATTCGAGCTCCGGAATGGAACCCGGATCGACACCCGGTGCGGATGATCGGAAGGAAAGTTCTTGCAGGGCAGTCCATTCAATATCAGACTTCATTTCATTTGCCTATAGGATCGGGGGCCTGCTTTTCAATGAATTCAGCCAGACTGGGATAGATCGAGAAATTCCCCTGAACGGAGTCCCGATTTGTCACCAGAAACATTTCAAAGAGATATGAGATTGCCTCCGGGAGATGCGAATCCAAAACACGGGAAACCGCCCATTCGGTGAGTGTTTTGGAGGTGATTAGCTGTCCATGATATTGCTCGCGCGCGATCCAGCGCAATAATTCCCTTGCGGTATGGCCTGATGAACCCAACCCGCCCAACTCGTCCCAGCGCGATTGATAGAGGAAGTCAAGCAGATCCCTGCCAAAAAGCGAAGGCAGGAATTGCAGGGATGTCCATGAAGACCTCGCCACATCGCTCAGTACAAGTTGCATGAGCAGTGGAATTCCCCCTGTGCGTGTCACCAACCAGGTGATGTGGTGCGTAAGCTCATGGCGTACGTTGCGAAGAGCTGGATGTTGGCATTGATGCTGTTCGATGTGCCAGTTCAGGAATTCCTCGACGGATGTCGGGTCTGTTAGCGGGTTCAACTGAACGACCAGCGACTTCGAATCCAAGGCTTTTAATCCATGTATCTTCCGGGTGGTTACGATCGCCCGGATATCCCGCGAAGTAAGCATCTTGAGAGTATCCAGGATTTCATCACCTTTTTTCACGGTCTCCAAATTGTCCAGCACAATGACTGCCTTTCTGCCCAGCAGCCTATCCCGAATGGCATCGACTGCATCTTTTCCAGAAAAGGCAGGCAACCCTACCTGGTTGCAAAGGCGAATATAGAAGGATGCAGGATCATAAAACCCTTGTTCATATTTGGTGATTTTCTTCGAGAGAGGATCGACATGTTCGCTCTTGGCGCTGTCTCCCAGGATCAGATCAATTGCCTGTTCCTGATGCAAACAGCGAATTATTTTTGCGGATAGGGTGCTTTTTCCCATGCCACCTTCACCGCCGATGATAATGATACGTGGTCCGCGCGCATATTCCAGATGCCAAAAAATCCGCTGCAGTGGCGCCAATCCTCCCTGTCTGTTTGAAGCGGGGCAGTCGATCTGAGACTCCAGGTTGAGATATAGGTTGGGCTTTTCCAGCAACCCGACAAAATAGGCGCCAAATGATGTGGAAACCTGTAAGCGTTGTGCGGACAGATCGATGGGGTTCTCCCCGCAATCCGGATCATACAACTCCACAGGTTCTTGATGGCGGCTGAAAAGCGATTTAAGTCTTGGATGCCCGCCCCAACCACCTGAATTATTTTCCGGTTTGGAGTCTGCCTCCAGATTGCGATCCATCGCTGAACTTCCAGATCGAAAGGATGATGTGGCTGCCGTGGCCATTAAGATTGAGATTCCCTTTTTGGTTAACCAGTTTTTGATCTCATCCTGTTCTGCATCGCTTAACGACCTGTAATTTCCGATATCCAGCAAATGGTTCGCCTCTTCAAAGGTGTTGATCCCGGAATATTCAAAAAGGATCGCGATCAACGAAACCAGGGTGCGGCGATCCTCAATTGGGAGGAACATTTTGTCGGCCTCCCAATTTCCAACATTGTTGCGATTAAAGATCAGCCCGGTTTTTTCGGACAACTTGCGTGCCAGTCGGTCCTGGGAAAGTGGTCTGCCCAGTCGTCGATCCACGCTTCTCTCACGGTAGACGCGCAAGAGATTTCCAAATGTGGGTGTCTCATTTTTTTTCGGCATGTGTCCTCCATGCAGAGCTCTGCATGCAATTGCACGACCTTGGATGCAGCTTGATGCAATCATCCATATTAAAGTAGGGGCAGGTCCAGCTGACCATGTACGTCCCCGATACAACTGAGTGGTTGCGTTTCGTGTCTTAAGAGGTCAGTGATCTACTGACCGGGCGCCCCACAAACGAGCCCTCCATTTTTTTTGAAAGGAGGTCCTCGATGACACGAACAAAGGCTATCTCGCTTCTGTTGGCTGCCGTTGTGATGCTGCTTGCAGCTGCATATGTCCCAGCACCAACCGGACAGTTACCATCTTCAACGTTCGCCCCGGCCATTGCCTGTGACGGCTGCGCCGGTGGTGGATCAGGCGGCTAAGATCCCCGGATCCCATGGTATGTGCCTGCATGAGACAATCCTCATGCAGGCTTTTTGCCAGTTATTATGGGACTCCCAGACAGATAAATCCTGCCCATTGCTCCATGGGCAGCCCCTGGGTTTGCATCTGCCTTTGGACCCTGGTCACGGATGCAGCCGCTGATGCCCCGGAAAAATATTCTCTATAAAAGGAAACCATGAAAGTCGCTGCCGCTTGGTCAAGGACCGGCCATAAACTTCCCACCAGGGTGCGTGCGCCTGCGATAAAACAAGTGGCGGGTAAACTCACATGTTCATCCCCTTCATGTAAAAAACTATAAACACTACTGCAGGCTGAAAAGGTCACCAGCCCCGGTATGGGCGCCAGATCCCGCAACTGATCCAACCAGATGTCTCCATCAGATAATGTCAATCCACTTAATCTACCCGTATGGGTATCCACCGAGAAATGACTTGCGATGTGCAGCCAGTCGAAACGCGATAGCCCCGCCTTGCCGTTGGCGGTACCGTCATCGCACAATTGCATCAGCGCATCCCAGGTTGCCTCGTTTTCCATTAAAACAACACTCTGATCCTTGAGATGGGATTTCAACGCGGCAAATTCCTCTTTGACATGGGGCAGCTGGTTTTTCGTCCCATGAAAATCTGAAATACCTACCAACAATCCATCACCCCTGCTCGTTCCATCCTGTTCCCATAACAAGGTCAACGCATGCAGAGAGGGGGTTATAACCGGAATGCAAAGTTGGATCAGGGGTTTGGCGCTGAAGGCTGGCAGTAGGGCGCTCCAAGGGATTCCATGCAGTTTTTTGTGAGGGGATAGGATTAGATGGGTATCGGGCGTCAGGTGCGGACCTATCGCGGAGGGGATCAAAAGTCCGCCCAGAAATCGCAATTCTCCATCCGATAGGATGGAGCCATGTCTGGATTTGGAAAGTGCTTCCAGCGCCATCGAAAAACGTTCCGACACGAATAAGCTATAGGCTTGGCATTCCTCTGGCGTGATCATAATGATATTCAGACGGTTGTCTGTCAGGTAATAATCCAGAACAACCCATTTTTTTCCCAAGGCAGCGCCTGCTCGTGCATAAAAGATATCATGGTTGAATGCTCGAAAAACCGTCGGTGTTGCCGTAGAATAATGTTTCCGCTCTTCGGCTGCAATCCTGGCATCATATTGTTTTGCTTTTTGAATTAATTCGGCGCGGTATTGGTGGGATTGCAGTGCATTCTTTAACAGATTGGTAGAGTTGGATACTTCCCGCAATTTACCCTGCAGCCAGTTGATCTCCGCTTTCATCTTTGCCAGTTCCATAATGCTTTCATCCGGGGTGGCATCCCGGGCGTTTAATAATTGTGCAATCAGGGTGGCCGCCTTGTTGTTTTCGATGAACTGTAGAGCTTGATCGGTCGCCCTTATTCGGATGGTGTGAAGGATGGCCTTATCCACAAACCGTGCAGGTCTCTCCAAATAGGATCCTGCCAGGGCGGGCTGCCAGAAATTTTCCCGGATCCTGGTTATGGCAGCCATGCCCTTTTGATAATGTTGTAATGCCAGCTCATCATCCCGTTCCAAGATAGCCAGGCTGGAGAGTCCTTCATGGGCAAGCCAGTCCACTTCATGGAAGGTACCTTCACTTAATTGCAGCGCTCCTTCGAATTCACGATGCGCATCCCCGAAATTGCCAGTTTGCAGATGAAACTTCCCAATGGTCACCTGGTTCGCTGCAAGATCCTGAAGCATGCCCATGGCAAGGAATTCGTTCCGTGCCTGTTCCAGATAGGTAAGAGCCTGGTCGCCCTGACCGGCCTGTAACAGGATCTCACCCAGAAGCCTCTGGGCTTTTGCTGCCTGAGGCTTCATGCCATGTTCACCAGCCAGCTCAAGCGATGTAATCAGACACTCAATCGCGGCATCCTGCTGTTGCAGGGAAAATAAAATTCCCGCCTTATGGTTATAGATCAAGGGTAACATGGCCCTTTGATTTGCTGCCTCATGATGGCGGGCTGCATGTTCCAAATGTTCGAGCGCCCGGGCGGGTTGATTTAACTGAGACCAGAGGAATGCCATTGACTTCTCAACGGCACCGAGGCGGACCATGTTGTTCAGGGATTTGAATTTTTCCGCCGCCAGTTCCAGGTGGTGGAGGGCATCTTGATACCGCCCTATATATCCATAGGCTTCCCCGAGGTTTGCACCTTCTATGGCAGCTGGAAGGCGAAAGCCGATTTTGTCGTGGATCTGGATCGCTTGTTTGAATTGCTCGATGCTTAGGGCTGGGTAACCGCGCAGTAAATTCAATTTCCCTGTATCGTTCAGGCTGTCACCTAACAATCCCAGAACATGATGTTTGGTATACGTCTCTCTGGCTTGTTGAAAGCAGTTGTAGGCTTCCTCCAGAGAGCCAGTTAACAGATGCACGTATCCCAGGTTTTGGAGACTATAGTCCTGCCATAAATCCATCTGCATCTCACCGAACAGGCGATTGGCGTTTCCCAATCGTCTGCCAGCCTCGGATAGATCCTCTGACTTGATGAGTTGGCAAAGTCCAATTTGCATTTCTGCCTTGGCGATGTCGATTGGGGCTTGATTCTCTCTAAAGAGATCAAGGGCATTTTTTAGATTGAGTAGCGCTTCATCTAACCGTCCTTCACGACGCAGGCAGTTGGCTAGCATCATCCAGCAACGCGCTTGGTTGAGTCCATCCCATCCCCTCATAAAGGTTTGTTCGCTGGCTTGGATGTTCTGTTTGGCATCTTCGAACTTCAGTAAAAGGATCTGAACATACGCTAATGCGAGACGGCAGTGGGGGACATACGAATGCATGCCTGCTCTTTCCAATCCGGTCAGAGCGTTGCTAAGAGCCGTCTCTGCCTGTCCCAAATTGGGTTTGGTCCAGGAAAGGGCAAAGAATTGCCAGTCACAAGCTGCCAACCATCCATTGTCTTCGAGTGAGGCAAAGCCCTGTCGGGCGCGTGATATGGCCTTTTCCACCTCCAATGGTTTTCCCAGTGCATTCAACACAACCCCCAAATGCCAGGCTGCCAGGGATTTAGTGAATGTGTCTGTTATTCCAGTGGAACAAATGCTATCCATGACCAGGGCCAGAGCCAATGCGGATTGGGGGGCGAAATCGATGCGATCCTCGATTTCCCGTCCTAAACGCTCCATCAACCCACGGTCAGTGGGAGGAAGTTGATCTGCCAGCATGGGCAGATCCTTGATGGTGACCTGTTTGTTTAATAACCTGGTGGAAAGTTCAAAAAACGATTGGTCAACAATGCCAGCCTTCATCCTGCGCCTCCTTAAATGATTTCCATTGTTAGTTCCAGGTCGGAAACAATGTTTTCTAGCAGTTTGTCGGAGAGCAAACTGGTAAACTTGAAGGATGAGCCGAAAATTTAGGATGCCCGATTACGAAACAACGCTGAGTACGCCAATCCAACTGGGCGATGCGCTACCGGCAGAACATCTGGCGCGTTTTGTTGT